>JBDRJJ010000164.1:0-5717 GCA_043815135.1 Microcaldota archaeon
GGTTTCTCTTCCACTACTGTCTTGCTTTTAGTGGCTGGGGATGGCTGCTCTTGCTTTTCTTCCGGATATCCGAGTTTTTGTCTCGCAATTGCTGCGATAGGTTCTGGAGCATAGGTTTCTATGTTCTCTAGCACCCTGATTGCGAAATCCCTTGAGTCTGAGCTGGCTTTCCCGAGTTCTTCAATCTTGTCTAGAGCGAGTGAAGCAGCGCTCTCTCGGGTCTCTTTTCCCTTTGCAACATGGCCGAGCTGGAGCATCTTGTCATTCTCCGAGACTCCGGGCCCGGCCTTGAATGAGGCGATTTTCTCAACAGCGAGTTTAGAAACGTCCTCTGCATTCTTTCGGTCTTTCGCGATTCCGGTGAGCTTGGCGAGCGCCTCCGAGGTGCCCCTCTTCCCAAGCTCCTCGACTTCCTCCCGTGTGGCCAGTTTCTCGGCTGTCCTATGGGCGAATTTCAGGGGGCTCCCAGGTGTATCAGTTGTATTGCCAATATTAGTCTTGCTGATTTGACGGCCATTCATTGCTCCCACCAGAACTAGATGTATAATATGGCGAAAAGCGTATTTAAGGCTTGGGGACGCTCACTCGAGAGAAATCCGCTCTATTCCTTTTATCGACTGCAACTTCACTATTAGTTTTGGAGATAGTTTCGCTCCAGCGACAATCGAAAGCTTCGGCTCCGGGTAGATGTCCGGGTCGTCTGCGACAATCTGGCGTATCACGATATTCTCGTCAGCAAGAGCCTTCGAGACTCTCGCGACGAGGCCCACGGAGTTCGGGTTCGCACGTATCTCGACAAGGCCAAAGCCAAGGGCTTTTGCAGCCCCCCCAACAAAGGCAGTCGGCCGGAGCCCTGAAAAAACAGCGAGAAGCTCGCGGTCCTCGGAAATCATCTTCGCCGTATCGATGACCACTCGCCTATCGCACCCAACAGCCCTTCCGATTTTCACAGGGGAGAGCTCGATGTCCCCGCAGAAGACCTTTCCGTTCTTGTCAATCCGGAGGCCATATCGGAGCAGCGCCATGACTACGCCACGCCTTGCAGGGAATTGCCTGAATCGTTTCTCGATTGGCCCGTACACGAACTAATGTTTGGGTGCATAATTTTAAATACCAGGATGGGGCACAGGGTAATCGTGTTCTTATGGCACTGAAGCTGAAGGTTGACCCGGACATCGAAAAGCGCGTTGCAACTTTGGAGAAAATGGAATTGCGGATTCTCCGTATTGAGAGAAACCTCTATTACACACTGGGTGCGCTCTTCGGGTCGCTCGTATTCCTTTCAGCCCTTTTTATCCCTGTTCTTGGCAGGTTCTCCGCCCTCGGGCTCACGTATGCCCCTCCGGACCCGGTAGCCACAGCAGCCCATCTGTTCATGGCGCTTTTCTTCATCTCGATGGTCGTGTGCTTCTACAAAGGGCTGATACTGGAGAAGGACATACCGTAAAAGAGATAAAAAAAGAAAATAAAAAGAAAGAGGACGTTAGACGTTGAACTTCTTCCTTGTCTTTTTCACTACGTCCTTGGCTTCATCCTGCGCCCCGAGACCAAACGCAATTGCGAATGCAAGCGCGACCCCGTAGGTAATTGCCTGGAGAAGCGTCAGGAAAGTCTGCTCAAGTATTGTCACCTGGAAGCCCATCGTGCCAAGAGCAACAACAAAGCCGATGTAGATTACGATGATCTTCACGGCTTTCGCAGTCCAGTTCGTGAGCGATGACTTCGTAGACATCTCGATGATTTTTTCCTTTACGAGTTCCCCGATAACCGCCGCAACAACGACCACTATGAGGCCTGCGATGGCAATCGGAGCGAAGTTCACGACCTCAAAAAGCAGGGTCCCCACTGTCCCAAGCTGAACCATCCTCAACGCGTCAGCAAGGAATAGGACAATCACGTAGTACTTGACAACCTGGACTATGACCTTTTCGATTTTTGTTGAGCCAAGAGCGTCATCGACCTTGTGGATTTTTAAGAATGCCTCGAACTTAATCTTTTCCAGAACTTTTTTCACAATTCCTGCGAGAACGGACGCAACTGCCCAGCCGACAATCACTACGACTATCGCCAGGATAAGACTAAACAAAAAGTTTAGTAAACCAACAACTCCTGCCTGAATTGTCTCAGGAGACGAAAACATATCGAGTACCATCGTACCACCTCAAAGTAATTAGCAAAGTTAACCTTTTTTATACCTTCCCTTCAATTCGCCAAAGCCCAAGGCTAGCAAACGCGCGTAGATAAAGGAGAAAACAAGCCCTTGCCTACTTCTTCCTCTTGACGATTCTCACTTTGGCCGGAGTAAGGAGAAACTTGCTGTCAGTCACGCGGGCCATGTCGCCCTTATTTGAAGTACAGAAGTTCTTCAGGAGCATCAACGCCTCTTTTGACCGCTTCTCCATCTTCTCGATTGCCTTCATGTCAAGGAGCACGATGTTTCCTTGTGTGAGCTCGTGCTTTATGACGTTCACATCCTCGAGCGTCCTGAGCGTTATAGGGTTCACCCACCTGTCAACCTTCTCGTGGAATATGTCCACTCCTCGGACATCGGACTCCTCAATCTTGTATTGGTCCCCCTCTTCGCTCTTGACACCCAATGCTTTCGAGATATGATGTAATATTCTCGTTGGCATATACGCACCTCTTCAAACTGGTCGTGATACTCTATAACGGCATTTGTTTTTAAATCTATCTAGACAAATTAGAAAAAAGTCAAGGAAAGGTGTTTTGATGACTGTTCGGCTTGCAGAGCTTCGTGGCCTTGAGATAATAACCGAGAGGGGAAAGAAAATCGGCAGGGCAGAGGACTTCATTATCGACCTGGGAAGCGGAGCTGTCATGAAGATATTGCTCGAGCCGTTGGGCAGATTGTCCGGGGAGCAGCTTCGGGAGTTCCTGGCCACAAAGAGCGTCAACTATTCTCGCGTTAGGAACGTCACGGATATTATAGTGATTGCCGATTCTTTCTGAGGTGGTTTCATGACAGGGATGCTTTCACTTTCGACGCACTGTAACCCGATAAGAATTTCGATTGCGGGTAAGGAAACGATGACCGTCACTATTAAGGCCAAGAACCTGAGCGACAAGCCCCAGCTCGTATCTGTTGATTTTGAGATTCCAAACGACCTGTCTTTCGACAGCACCGGTGTCTCGAACAAGAGGAATGCGAAAGTAGGCGAAATTGCTCCGGGCCAATCGAAAGAGGCTTCTTTTGAGGTTTTCGCAACGCACCGGGCGAGCCAGAACGAATACAAGGCACGGGTCACGGGCTTTGCGCACTACAGGAATTACGAGAGTGTCCTTGAGAAGGCGACGCTTGAGGCAACTATCAGGGTGCTCGAGTAAAGAGTGAACTTATTTTGGATTCTTCTTTCTGTTCCTACTTCAGTATCGTATACTTTGTAAGGTAGGCCTGCGTCTGGAGGACAACCAGGAACGGCATCAGAACAAGGGAGTTCAGCACTAGGAGTATATAGCGGGCGAATGGAATCGAGTCCTTCAGTATTATGAAGATTGCATCCAGTGCAACGAGGGAGACCATCGCTATCACGAGCCATAGCAGGAAGAGGGCTGGCTTCTTGTAGATGTGCCTGAGGCTCGCCCGCACCGCGTGGTAGGGCCTGAGCTCATCGATTACTATTGCAGCTGGCACATAGAAGAGGCAAAGGGATGCAATGAACGTGATGAGGGGGCCGACAATCTCCTGGATTCCGTATTCGTAAGAGGCAAGGTATACGACGAAATAGAAGAGCCCCACTGTCACATACACCCCGAATATGGTGAGGACGTTGCCCTCGAGCCCCTCGACCACTTCCTTCGGTATTTTTGTGAGCGTCCTGTTGTGCTTTCTGACGACGTTTATTGCAGCTAATGCGAATGAAATGGAGAATATGGAAAGAATGGTCGCGAGTATCACGAGGCCGAGCTCGAACTGATTCATCTCTGGTATGCTTCCGGTCCGAAGGAACGTCCCTCCCATCGCAACATACGTGGGAAGCGGGGAGAGCATCGGTATGATGAACGCAAGAAGGAACGGGATTGAGAAGAACACTATCCACTTGAAATTCATCCCAAGTGCCTTGAACGTGTGGTCGATGACTTCCATTTTCTTTCCTCGTATGGGGTATTCTCTCTTTCCGCTTTTAAATATTGTTATTTGGAAAGCAGGCGGATTGTTTCCCTGCAGAAAGCTGGAAGGTCGCTAGGTTTTCTCGAGGTGACAAGATTCCCGTCCACAACCACCTCTTTGTCGACCCAGTCTGCCCCTGCGTAAATCATGTCGTCTTTTATCGCATCGAAGCTTGTTGCTGTTTTCCCTTTCAAGACCCCCGCGGAAACGAGAAGCGAGCCCCCGTGGCAGATTGAGGAGACGACTTTTCCATCGTAAAAGAGTTTCTTCACTAGTTCGACAACCTGTTTATTCCGCCTTAGCTTGTCTGGCGCCCATCCGCCCGGAATAACGATTGCATCAAAGTTATTCGCTCTGATCTCACGTATTCCTGCGTCCACCTCAATCGGGTAGCCGTTCTTTCCCTGGTAGGTTTTTTTCTCGGGGGCAACTGAGAAAACTTGCGCCCCTTCTTCCTTAAGTCTTAGATATGGGTACCAGACCTCGAGGTCCTGGTAGCCCTCCTCAACGAGAACGACAACCTTCTTGCCTTTAATTCCCATAAGAACCCCCCTTAGATCCTCTTTGCAATAAGATAGCCATAAGTAGCCTTAGTCACTTTCGCACTGACTATCTCCCCGAGGTCTCCATCGACGACAATTTGCTTATAATTCATATTTCTTCCGGTCGCCGACTTGGCGAACTCGGTTAAGAGGACCTCGAATTCCCTTCCAACCAGCCTCTGGTTCTTCTCGAGAGAAATTTTCTTGCAAAGAGCGCTCATTACTTCGCTCCTCCTCTTTACCTCTGTGTTTGGCAGTTCCTTCATCTTGCTTGCAACTGTCCCCGGTCTCGGAGTGAATTTCGAAACATTCATGATGTCGGGCTTGATTCGGCGAATCAATTCGCAGGAATCGTTAAATGCGTCCTCAGATTCGCTTGGGAATCCAACTATGACGTCGGTTGCAAGGGTGAGCTCTGGAAAGGCGGAGCGGAAGGAAGAGACTGCTCGCTCAAACTCCTTTACTGAGTAGAATCTGTTCATGTCTTTCAGCACTTGGTCGTTCCCTGATTGCACGGGGATGTGGGCGAATTTGTAAATCCTGGGGGGAGCGTATGCCTTGAGCAGGCGCTCGGGCTCCTTCAGGTGCTGGGGGTTCATCATGCCGATTCGGGTGAAAAAATCCCCTGGGATCTTGCCTATTTGCTCGAGCAGCTCCGCAAGGCTCGAGTTGTAGTCCTTTCCATAAGCTCCCGTATCCTGCGCAGTGAGCTGAATCTCCTTAAAGCCGGACTTCACGCATCTCGTTACTTCATCAATCAAGCTTTCAGCCGGATAGCTTACTAATTCCCCTCTTGCAATCCTCGTCTGGCAGAACGTGCAGGCGCCGAGGCACCCTTCGGCAATCGGAACGCGGGCGATTATGCTCTCGTGGACTCTCGGGAGATTGGTTTTGTCCTCGCGGGAAAGGTAAACCTCGCCTTTTCCTGCTGCAGCCGAGATGACTGCTTCTGTTATGTGGGTTATTGCAGAGGGGCCGACTATTGATGCCTTTGGCGCAACCTTCTGAACAAGCGTCACATTGGCTGAGGAAAGGCAGCCTGCAAC
>JBDRJJ010000165.1:0-2070 GCA_043815135.1 Microcaldota archaeon
GACGGGATGAGTTTCTCGTCTTGTGCGTAAGCCGCATGGACCCGAGGAAGGGGCAGGAAGTCCTCGTGAGAGCGATGAAAAAGGTCGTCGCAGAGGTGCCAAACGCAAAATGCGTTTTTGTCGGGAACGGCTCGTTCTCCCAAGAGCTGCTTAAAAAAGAACGGGGCGGAGTTCACAAAAAACTGATTGATGCCGTGGATGAGCTGGGCTTGGCGGAAAAAGTGATATTCACGGGCTATTTGCCGGACAATGAGGTAAACAAGCTTTATGCTGCCGCTGATGTCGTGGTCCAGCCATCTTTCCAAGAAGGCTTTGGCCTGACTGTCACGGAGGGAATGCTTTTTGGGAAGGCAGTGATCGGCTCTAGGGTTGGAGGGCTCATGGTCCAGATAAAGGATGGGGAAAACGGCTTCCTTTTCACCCCAGGCGACAGCGACGGGCTTTCAGAGAGGATAATAGCAATTGCACTGGACAAGCAACTCAGGGAAAAGATGGGAATCACTGGCCGGGCATATGTTGAGTTCCTGAAAAGCGAAGGGTTCAGCAGGCACCTCAGGATGTATCGGGGCCTTTGCGAGGAACACGAGAAACTGTGTAGAGCCCCTTGAGGAGGCGGCCGTTTGGTATGTAAGCAAGTTCTTTCCCAACTTCGACTTCTGTGCTTATGAACCCGACCCGGGTTATGCTCCCCTTAATCTGCTCGAAGGATATCTTGTCACCTGCAGACAACCTCTGCGAGTTGCGGATGTATAGCCCCGCAGCGATATCCGGAAGCATGTCCTTCAGGCTGAACACCGTAAAAAGCATCAGGGTAAGAACAACTGCGGACCAGAGGACCGAGAGAAGGATGTTAAGCTCGAGAACTTCAAGGCCGAGTTGCGCCAGGACCACCACCAGTATTACGGAGTAGAGGAAGTACCTAACGAACGAGGCCGCTGTGCTGGATATCTTGAACTTTACGCCGCTCTCTTCCAGAAGCGAGTCAACGCCATTTGACTTCAGGGAGAATTTCATTACGTCTGTAGCGAACTCTGTTATGATGCTCCCGAATATCACGATTGCCATTGCCGCTACGATGTTCGGGGCGAACATTAGGGCGCCGCGCAGGATTTCCGCAAACGGCTTTATGTCCAAGGTTTCGACTATGAGAAATATCGTCCCAAGGTAGACCAGGTATTTCATTGCCTTGCCAAAAACGCCTACTATGTCGGCGCTGACTCCGACTTTCTCAAGCTGCCGTTCAAGCCCGAATCTCATCTGCCTGCTCAGCCCCATTCGCTCTGAAAATTTCACTGAGATGTATTCTATCAGCTGGCCTATCGCCAGCCCCCCTAGCGCTATGGCTATCACAACTAAGAAAATTGATTGTTCGGGGCCAAGCCCAAAAACAGATTCTACCATGACCCCCTTTTGACTGCATCGTATTTAAGTTTTTTGCACGCCTAGACTGGTCATGGCAAGAAAACCGGTTTTGATTTTCGACTTCGATGGCACTCTTGCGCCCATTTCGAAAAAGCCAGAAGCAACCACCATTAGCAAAAGGACTAGGAAAGAACTTTACAAAATCTCGCAAAGCGCAGAAGTGATTATACTGACTGGCCGACCATCGTCGTTTGTAAGGAGACAAATCCGCTCACGCAGGATAAAGATAATCGGGCTGCACGGGAACGAGAAGGGGAGAGTCGATAGGGAGCTTCTCGAACTGAGAAAGCGAGCGAGAATTCTTGGGGATATTCCGGGGCTGAGAATAGAGGACAAGCCGCTTGGATTTGCAATTCACTATAGAAAAGTCCCGACCGATATCCAAGGGAAAGCGCGCAAACGAGTCCTGAACTTCTCGAAAGGAACAAAGGCCCGGGTGTTGGAAGGGAGGAAAGCGTTTGAATTTCTACCGACTAACTCGAAAACAAAGGCGGATTCGCTCGTGACGATAATCGCAAAAAACATGAATCGAAAGGTTCTTTTCGTAGGGGATGACCGCTCGGATTTGGAAGCGATAATCCGCGCTCGAACCTATAAGAATTTTAAAGGGGCGATTGTAGAGTCTAGTGAACTCAAAACCACTGGAGT
>JBDRJJ010000166.1:0-4411 GCA_043815135.1 Microcaldota archaeon
ATTCACCTTCCCAAAAACTATGGGATTTCAAGTTAATAAATATTCACATTTTGATAAAAACAGAAAATGGGGCTGCCGAGATTTGTCCGACCCCAGCTAAAGGTTTTCTTTGGGGGTTGATCCAGACCCTTTCTTTTCTAAAAGAAAGGGGAAGGATATTGAACTCAGGTCTCCGACTCCCGAAGCCGGAAGGATACCAGGCTACCCCACAGCCCCATGTGAAAGTGGATTAGGTTTATAACAACAAGGTTAATTAATCTAAGGTGGTGGCGAGCTTGGATGCTTATTCGAATGTAAAATTGGAAATTGGAACCGCCGTCTTCGATGCCTGCAAAAAAGCGGAAATTGGGGTTACGAAAGAAGAGGTTGATTCCAGCATAGAAGAAGCCAAGCCTGGGTTCGGGGACTTCGCCTGCACCCTTCCCTTCTCGTTAGCAAAAAAAGAGAAGAAGAGCCCGAAGGAAGTTGCGGAAAAGATTGTTGAGAAGTTGAAGAAGCCCGAAGCTATTTCGGAAATCAAAATTGTTGGGCCATATATGAACTTTTATCTCGGCGCGGGCTTTGTCTCGAAAGCGGTTTCTGAAATCGGGCGCTCGAAGGAGCGCTACGGGAGCGGGACTGACAAGAATCTCAAGGTGATGGTCGAGTTCCCCTCAGTGAACCCGAACAAGCCATGGCATGTGGGGCACCTGAGGAACGCACTTTTAGGGGACTCTGTAGCCCGGAGCCTCGAGTTTGCGGGCTATCGCGTAGAGCGAATCGATTACATTGACGATTTGGGGATGCAGGTAGCGACGAGCCTGTGGTCATACATGAATGTAAATGAAAAGATTGAGGGGAAAGCAGACCAGTGGATTGGAACACAGTACGTTGAAGCTTCAAAAAGAGCAGAGGACAAGAAAGTCGAGGGGGAAGTTAGGGAGATAGTCAAGGAACTCGAAGCTGGGGGCGGGGAGATAGCAGAAAAAGGAAGGGTGCTCTGCTCGAAATGCGTGAAAGCCCAGTATGAAACAGCATATGCTCTCGGGATTTACCACGATGCACTTGTCTGGGAAAGTGATATTGTGCGGGGGAGGATACTTGAGCATGCGCTCGAGAAGATGCTTGCGAGCGGGAAAGTCGTGAAAGAAGAGAGCGGAGAGAACAGAGGATGTATAGTTGCAAAACTTGCACATGAGGAAGAGTTCAAGAACCTGCAGAACCCTGACAAAGTGCTGGTGAGGTCTGACGGGACTGCAACTTACACTGCCAAGGACATTGCATTCCACATGTGGAAATTTGGGATGGTTGAATCGCCGTTCAAGTACGAGAAATTTGAAAAACAGCCGAATGGGGAGGAGCTCTACACGACTTCGGGAAACGGGGAACCAATGGATTTCGGGAAAGCGGACATCGTAGTGAACTTGATTGGAGTGGAACAGAAATACCCGCAGAAAGTCTTAAACAGCATCCTCCGCTCGATGGGCTATGAGAAGCAGGCGGAAAACCACATTCACCTGTCTTATGAGCACGCGGGGCTTCCTGAAGGCAAGTTCTCGGGAAGAGAGGGAACCTGGCTTGGTTATTCTGCTGATGATGTGATTGAAGAGGCCGAGAAAAGGGCATATGAGGAGATTAGGGGGAGATTCAAGGACATGGGGGAGGAAGAAAAGAGGACTGTGGCAAGAATGGTTGGACTGGGCGCTGTCCGATTCTCGTTTATTCGGACTACGCCTGAGAAAAAGCTCATCTTCAAGTGGGAGGAAGCGCTGAATTTCGAGGGGGACAGCGCACCTTATGTCCAATACTCGCACGCTCGATGCTCGAGAATTCTGGAGAAAGCCGGAGAGATAGGAAGGGCAGAGTACAATCTGCTTGTTGAAAAGGAAGAGTTGGAACTCGCTAAATTGCTCGCAAAATTCCCGGGAATTGCTGAGAAATCCGCCCAAGAGTACAGACCGCATTGTATCGCCGAGTTTTCACTTGAAGTAGCAACTCAATTCAGCAGGTTCTACAACGCCTGTCCCGTGCTGAAGGCAGATGGAGAACTGAGGGACGCGAGATTGGGGCTCGTGAATGCAACGAGGATTGTGCTGAAGAACTCGCTTGCCTTGATTGGGATTGAGGCACCGGAGAGGATGTAAGTGGAAAGGGAGAAAGTTGTGGCCTTGAGGATGATTTTGCTTTTGGTTGTGGCAGTCATGTTAATTGCCGGCTGCTCCCAAAAGAAAAACGAAGAGACCGGAACCCTGCAGGGAACTGTGACAGTGGGCCCGCTCTGCCCAGTTGAACCATGCAACCTTGCCCCGGGGGCCCTTGCGAAAGCACTCGAAACGAGGAGAGTTGTTGTTTATACGCAGGACCAGAGTTCAACTGTAATAGTTGTGGACTTGAAGAGCGACGGAAGCTACAAAACGGACCTCCTGCCAGGAACATACCTAATTGACATACACAAGATTGGAATGGATTCGAGCGGGGACGTGCCTAAGGAGATCACAATAGAGACTGGGAAAACAATTGAGCTGAATATTGATGTCGACACTGGGATGCGGTAGTCAGTGGTTGAATGCATCATACCCCTTAGCATCTATTCTCTTCCCATCGAGCCAAATCCCTTTTCCCTTGACCACTCGCCCGATTTTTGTGAGGTTGAGCTTGTTCTTCAAACGCTCAAAATCCCTCTCGCTTAAGGAAACACATAGTTCATAATCTTCACCAGTGTTTATGAGGCGAGCAAAGGGAATGCGATTGCGATTAGCATATTCGACTGCGAGTTTCGAAATCGGGATTTGGCTTGAGTCCAACTTAATCCCCACTTTGCTTTCCCTCGCGATTTCCGAGGCAGTGTAAAGCAATCCGTCGGTAATGTCCATCGCTGCAACTCGGGGGGAAAGATGGGAAAGGAGGCGCCCCTCTGTCACACGGGCTTTTGGGTTGATAAATGCAAAAGAAAGCGAGCGATTTATTTTCTTGTTGTTGAGAAGCGAGTGAAGGCCGCAGAATGCCGAGCCGATATTTCCGGTGACTGCAACAACGTCCCCTGGCTTCGCATTGCTTCTTGCGAGGATGTTCCCGTCAGTCCTGCCGATTGCGCAAATCGTAACAGTCAGCTCCCGGGAGCATTTTGTGTCCCCTCCGATGATTACTGCACTGTATTCGCGACAGGCTTTTTTTATTCCTTGGATGAAAGAGCCGAGCCCTTTTTGACTTTTTGGTATCCCCAGGGAGATCATGATATAGAGGGGCTCGGACCCCATCGAAGCGAGGTCGCTGATGTTTGCGACAACTGCCTTCCTGCCAGCAGCATCAAGCGAAAGTTTTTTGGGGAAGTGGGAGCTCCCGAACATTATGTCAGAAGTGAAAACCAGTGTCTTGTTCCCGATTCGAACGCAGGCTGCGTCGTCAGAACCTGCCCCGGCCATGATTGAAGCATGGTTTTGGATGCCTTTGCAAATGCTGGCGATGATTTTTCTCTCTGAAAAAACCATGCTCTGATTGGGCAGGGCAATTGTTATAAAACATATCTGACCAATGATTTTGCAGGCGGCTGATGCTGGCGACGGTGATAGTATGGAAGAAGACATGCAACACATAATTTTAGACTCAGAGGAAACGCTCGCGAAGGCAATGAGCGACATCATGCGGACCAAAAAGGCGGTTGTTGTCACTAAGGATGGGGAGTATTACGGGATGATTGATTCCGCGAGCTTGAGAAGGCTGAGCGACGACCCGAGTATCGCGAAGGCGGGTCATGTGGCCGTGAACGCGCCGACTATCTCCGAACAGACATCGCTCTTGGACACGTGCAAGCTTTTCTTTTCCTCAAGGCTGAAAGCCCTCCCGGTGATTCAGAACAAGAAAGTCGTCGGAGTCTTAAACTTCTCAGACCTCCTGAAAACGCTCACAAACGAGAGATTGCTCGACAGGCACAAGGTAAGCGAGGTTATGAGTAGGCCAGGGGTGAGGATTGAGGAGGGAAGCACTCTCGCCCAGGCGCAGGCAGTTATGAGGAAGAACCATGTCAGGAGGCTCGTTGTCACGAAAGATGGGATGCTCGCAGGGATATTGAGCACTTACGACATGGCGGAAATTCTCCTGAAGCCTAGGGAGAAGGTGCCGCTCCTGAGGGAAAAAATCGGAGGAAAAGACGTTCCGATTGGGCCGATGGTCCAGAAGGAAGTGGCAATAGTTGGACCTGACGATAGCCTTACGGCTGCAGCGCTGAAGATGATTTCCAAGAATGTCGCTTCTCTCGTAGTTGTTGATGGGAATTCCCCGATTGGGGTTATCACCGCCCACGATATTCTGGAGACAATCTTCGCAAAGGAAGAGCCGAACATCCATGTTAGCGGACTGTATGGAGAGTACAAGAGCCTTTATCCGGAAATTGTGGATATTGCCAAAAAGGAGATAGGAAAGCTCGAGGCTACTA
>JBDRJJ010000167.1:0-4324 GCA_043815135.1 Microcaldota archaeon
GCCTGCAGAATGGGAAACGCACCTAGCGACTTGGCTCTCATGGCCCAAAAATCTCCTTACTTTTCCAGAGTCAAAACTCGCGACAGTTGAAGCCGTCTACTGCGAGATGGTAAGGGCGCTAAGCTATGGGGAAAAAGTGAAAATACTAATTGAGAACGAGGAGATGGAAAATAAAGTGTCGAGGCAGCTCGAACAATCAGAGGCGCATATGCACAACATCATACTCCTCAAAATAAAGAGCGCAGACGTATGGATTCGCGATTACAGCCCCATATTTTTACTCAATAAAATTGGCGAGAAAGCCCTCGTCAAGTGGAATTTCAATGCTTGGGGCGGAAAATATGATGATTTGCTTTATGACGATAAGGCCGGCGAAGAAGTTGCGCAGGTTTCCAAGGCAAAAACATTCCGCCCAAACATCGTTCTCGAGGGCGGGTCGATTGATGTTAATGGGGACGGGTCAGTTCTCACAACTGAGCAGTGCCTTCTCCACAAGAACAGGAACCCGAGCTTATCAAGAGACCAGATTGAGCAATACCTGAAAGACTACCTCAACGTGGACAAAATAATCTGGCTCAAGTCCGGTATTGAGGGCGATGATACGGACGGTCACATTGACGATTTCGCGAGATTTGTTTCAAAAAAAGATGTGCTGTGTGCTTTTGACAATGCAAGCGATGATGAGAATACTCTTGTTCTGAAGAAAAACTTGGAACTACTCGAAAAAACAGACTTCGAAATCACAAAGCTTCCGATGCCAAAGCCCCTCGTGGACCAGGCGGAGGGGCGGAGATTGCCAGCAAGCTACGCGAACTTCTACATTGGAAATAACGTTGTGCTTCTCCCGGTTTTCGGGGATGCAAAAGACAAGGAAGCAATCGCGATTCTCTCAGGCTTTTTCCCAAAGCGGGAAATCGTCCCCATTGAAGCGAGCGAACTAGTTTATGGTTATGGGGGAATCCACTGCGTCACGCAGCAGGAGCCCAAGGGAGAATAACTACCTGATGTAGCTCACATCGTCGTTCGCAAGCGGGAGCTGACCCCCGCCCATCGCACCTTGCTGTTTCTTTGCTTCAGTCTCCATTTTCTTCATGAAGCGCTCGCTCTCCTTCGCCCTGTGCTGGAGCTTCGAGAGGTCCATCTTGACCCCGAGGATTTTGGAGAGCATCTCAAGAACGCTCTGCGCAGATTTAGCATCAACGTAGCCGCCATGGGTCTCTCCCATGAGGCACACTCCCCTCAGCCCTTCGAGCTTCCCTATCCCAAGAAGGAGCCCCGCGGCCCCAATAATCGAGCCATTCGCCTCCCCAAAAATTACCCCATGCTTCTCGTAGTCCTTTATGATGTCCTTGTGGGTAGCAGAGCCGAAAACCTTGGGCTTGTCGACAACCTTCCCAGTTCCGTAACCGCCCAGGGTGTACACAGTGCTTCCCCCGAGGCCCTTGAAGTACTTAATCATCTCCCCGCAGACCTCGAACTGGGCTTCAGAAGTAATCGCTTGCACATCCCCTATGAGAATCACGATGTCGCTCCCTTTCTCGTCCGGGTTCCTCCAGAGATAGAACTTGTTTTTGAGCATCCTGATTATGCCCTTCTTAAGCATGAGGACCTGGTGGGGGAAGTGGGGCGAGTAAAGCTCAGCAATCTTCTCGGCCTTGAGCTCCTTTATCATATGCTCTGCTGCGAGCTTCCCGACAAGGCCAATTCCCGGCAATCCCTCTATGAGGATGGGGTTCCTGAGAGGCTCGACTTCTTTTGTAATAATCCGTGTCTTCTCCATAATCATCAACCAGTTGCTTTCTCGAATCCTTTTTCAATGCGCCTGTACCTGGAATACTTGTCCTCGGGCGAGTATTTCGGCGGGTGCGCAGTGACCGTCGGTTCCTTGCAATGTTCGCTCATCATGGTATAAGAACCGCAGGAGCTGCACTTTTTTATCTTCTTGAGGTTCATCCCCTTCACTTCGCCCCTTCGACAAGCGAAACAGTGCAATGATGCTTCTTCAGGTCTTCAGTTCCCATTCTTACTATCGATTGCAGCATTTTCTCCGCAGTTTTGTAATCCTCAGCGACAATCTTCACCCTGTAATGGGGCGCCCCGAGGTATGAAATGTTAACCGTAGTATTTTCTTTTGAAAGCTTCTCGAACGATTCGAGCGCGCCCATAATCACGTCAATTCCGCCCTCTCCTGCGCAGGATATGTCGAGCGTTCTCGAGACCTCCACCTTAGGCTTCTTTATGTTCTGCGCAGCAATCTCCAGGAACGAGTCTGCCTCCGCACCAGTCATCCCGAGCTTCTTCACGAGCTCCGGCTCCCCGGCAATCCTCTCAAACGCATCCATCGGGGTTTCGAACTCCTTCTCCATCAGCGCGCTGATCTCTGGAACGAACTTCGCAGGGTCCTTCTTGAGCCTTTTGGCGAGCACCTTGAGAAGGCTTCCCGCCCTCTTTTCCCGCTTCACTGACTCAAGCTTCAGCTTTTTCTCGGATTCGCTGACCCTCCTCATTGAGAGGTCAATCTGGTTCTTCTCCGGAAGGAAGTGATATACCCTGGCTACGACCTTCTGGTTTTCCTTCAGGAACTCGTGGATGTTCTTGACCCACCTAGAAGCTACTTCCGAGATGTGGACGAATGCCTCGCGGTTGTCGTACTCATCAAGAGAGCAGAACGCCCCGTAAGGGAATATCTTCCTTATAGTCGCAATGACTAGTTCATCTTTCTCAGGCATCCGTTCCATTGAATCCTACCCTAAAGCACTCCAAGAATCTTCCCATGGACTATTGCCCTCGAGCCCTTGGGGTCTGCAAGGACCTTCTCGCAGACCGAGCACTTGACCTCGCTCGAGGCGTTGCCAAAGATGTTCTGCTCGTTTCCACACTCACATTTCACTCTCAAGAATCTGCTCATCATATCTACCTCGTGATTACTAACTCTTTATCTCTAGTTTCTTCTTCGTCCTCGTCCCAATCACTCTCTCCTGCTTCTTCTTGCAGGCGGAGCATGTAAGGACAATCTTCTGCCTCTTTCCTTGCTTACGTACAGCTTTCTCGCCGGCAACCTTGCCGACGTAACCCTTAATCACCCTGTCGTGCTGCCGGTTGCCCCAGGCAAGGCTCCTCGCCCTCCCCTTGCTCGCGAGCTTTGCCTTGTGCTCGGTGTGCTTTTTGCAATACGGGCAGTACGCGTTCACTTTCTGCGGATAGTTCATAATCGACACCTCTTGTCAGACTATACCTCGTTTGCGGCGCCCCTGCGTATGAGCCTCGCCGCTTCCTCCTCGACTAGAATCGTCTCAGCGCCGTTCTTGAACGGGCCGTACGTGTTTCCATCAAGACCTACGAACTCCGGGAGGTCCATCAGGAACTTGAGCTTCATGCTCTTGTCCTCCTTCTGGATTGCTGCTTCCGGCGCTTTCTTGGTTGAAAGGCGATGCTCGAATCTCTCACGTTGTTTGTCGAGCAGGGTAACGACCGAAGAAAGAAGAGCCTTCTCTTCAGATGCGAGGCCGTCGATTTCCTCGCCCGTCCTCGAAGCGCGCATGGCGCGCAGCAATATCTTCCCTTCCCGTCTTGAATATATGTCCCTAACAATTTTTAAAGTATTCTCGTACTCCCGCGCAAGGTCGAGCGAGAAGCTCTCCCTGAGCTTCGCCTCGTGACTCGAGAGCAAGCTTTCAATCTCCGAGTAGAAATTCTCGGGAAGCGGGACGAGGCTTGCCGAGCCCATTTCCTTTCGCTGGAGCCTTCTCAGCTCGTCATAAGTAAGCTCTGCCACAATAACACCGGGAAATTTATGAAAAGTATAATTGAAATACGTTGCGGGGGATAACTTTACCATCAAAAACAACAAAACCCGTTTTCGCCCCGAGGCGGATGCGCGCTTCGGGTTCGAGCGAATTATTGGGGGTTTGTTCGTGATTTCATGGAAATAACAGTTGCAGCCTCTTCAATTGCCGGGAAAAGGGAGGGTTGGATAGAGGTTAGGGCCGAAAAGGCCGAATCCGACCCGAAGCCGGACATCAAGCTCGAGCTGAAAAAGCACAGGAACCCGGTCGTCAGGAGCAAGTTCGAGTTCACGAAGGGCGAATTCGGGGCTGAAGCTGCCCGCCTGTGGTTCACGTGCGAGATTGTTGTTGAAGTTGAGATGGAAAAGGGCTTTACTGGCAAGCTTCTCGGGAAGGACAGCGAAAAACTCCCAGCAGCCTCGCTCGAAATAGAGTTCGTTTCCCTCTTCAGGGGCTCGAAGCTCGAGATTGAGAACCTCCAGATTCCCTGGGACGAGAGCCCAGCAATAAAAACAATCCCCAAAAAGGACCTGGAGAGG
>JBDRJJ010000168.1:0-2933 GCA_043815135.1 Microcaldota archaeon
GGTGTAGTGATGTTTCTCGTCGCAGCGTCTCTTCTTGAAAACAACGCACTAGGGATACTCGTGGCAATAGGCTCGATGCTAATAATCGAGGCGCTTTTCTTCGTGTTCCTCTACATCACCGCAGACAACAGGGCAAAGAAAATCGAGGACGTTCTACCAGACGCGCTCTTCATGATTTCAGCGAACATCCGGGCCGGCATGACAACCGAGAATGCAGTGATGGCTTCAGCAAAGCCGGAGTTCGGCCCACTTGAGGAGGAAATAAGGAGAATGAGCGCCAAGACATTTGGGGGGGCCTCGTTAAACCAGGCAATGACGGAGATGGGGAGCAGGGTCCGTTCAACCTCGCTCAAGCGCGCAGTGAGGCTCCTCGTGGAAGGAAATTCGCTCGGAGGCCAGATGGCGTCGCTGTTGTACGAGGTCGGGCAGGACATGAGGAACGTCGCGCAATTGAAGCGCGAGCTGATGAACATCACCCTCATGTACACCATATTCATCATCTTCAGCTGTGTGATAGCTTCCCCGCTCCTCTTTGCGACATCCGTCTATTACACCGAGCTTTCTGAGACGATATCCTCAAGGGTATCGATAAACCCGAATGAGCTTCCTGCAGGTGCAACAGGATTTCTCGGTTCAGTCGGAAGCGCGAGCAAGGAAAACAAGATTACCGGGAAGGACATGAATGACTTTGCAATAGCCTGTATCGTAGTCACTACCTTCTTCAGCTCTCTCGTTCTTGCCCAAATCCGGCACGGGAAGCTCAATCCGGCTCTCAAGTATGTCCCAATCTTCATGACTGCAGCTCTCGTAATCTTCTTCGCTTCCCAGTGGGCGCTGAAGTCGATGTTCAAGTCGATAATGCCCGGATAAGGTTCCCAGGCGCGGTCCAGAGGGGGCCCTGCAAGGCCATCCTGGCCAGCATCTTGCTAAATGGAGTTAACTATCTTTATCCCAGACCCGCACTTGGGGCACCGTGCTTCTTTTTTCACTTTATTGGAGATGACGTCAAAGCCGCTTCTCCTAATCAAGAGCTCTTTGCAGTTGTAGCAGTACGTGTTTTCTCCCGGATGGCCCGGCAGGTTGCCAGCATACACGAAACGCACGCCCTCTTCCATCGCAATTTCCCTCGCGCGTTCAATGGTTTTAGCAGGAGTTGGCTGGCTATCCAGCTTGTTCGCCGGATGGTACGCAGTGAAATGAAGCGGGATGTCCCTATCGAGGTCTCGGACCCAGCGTGAAAGCTCGTGCAATTCTTCTTCTGAATCGTTCTTTCCGGGGATTATCAAGTTAATCAGTTCTATGTGTCCCCTCTTGTGCAATAGTTTTATTGATTCAAGCACAGGCTCCAGGCTCGCGTTACATATCTCCTTGTAGAACTTGTCGCGCATCGATTTCAAGTCGATTCTGCTCGCATCAATCAGCTTCATCTCGCCAACTGCTTCAGGGGTCATGTATCCGTTAGTCACGAACACGTTGTACATATCCTTCGCTCTCGCAAGCTTCGCGATGTCCAGCGCATACTCCATGAAAATCGTGGGCTCGGTATATGTGTAAGCGATTCCCCCGCACCCAGATGCAAGCTCAACAATCCGCTCTGGGCTCACACTCTCTCCGTAAATCTCCCTCGTCTGGCTTATCTCCCAATTCTGGCAGTGGAGGCACCTGAAATTGCACCCAACAGTAGCGAGCGAAAAAGCGCTTGTGCCTGGGAAGAAATGGAAAAAAGGCTTCTTCTCAATTGCATCAATTGCATAAGAGCATGGCCTTCCCCAAACAAGGGAATACAGCTTCCCGCCCCGGTTTTCCCTGACTCCGCAGAAGCCCCGCTTCCCCTCGCCAACCAGGCATCTCCTCGCGCAAAGGAAGCAGGAAACTTTCTTCCCACCCATTTTCTTATAGAGGATGGCCTCTCTCATGGCTTACCTCCTCCTCTTTTTCTTTCTCGGAGTGGGCATGTAAGTTTTTTCAGTCTTCCCTCTAGGAAGCAAATCCTCCGGCTCCTCTTTAGGTTCCTTCCCCATGATTTTTGCTGCAAAGCCAGCTATGAGGGCTGTTGCCCCGAAAACAATCCCGAAAAAGAACGGGCCAACTGCAACGCTGAACAATGCATACTGCTGCACAACCTCTTCCTTGGTTATCGTCATGCCGCTTGCAGTTACATTGTCCACAGTCTCAATTATCTGCGGTTCCATCTGTTGATAGTAAATGCCGTTGTTGTTCATGAGGAAAGCCCACACAATGCTTTGGGCAATCCCGAAAACAATTCCGTATACTGCCCCGCAAAAGAGGGCCCTTTTCCACCCCATCCCCGCTTTCACTGCTGCCCAGCCGATATATGCGGCAGCCCCAAAATAAACGAAAACAGAAATCAGAGACGAATATCCGTATGCGTCAAAAGATATGAATGAAAGGACAGTTGTGGCAAACAACCAGGCGAGGTATGCGAGAACAGGCTTTTTGCAGACCTCAATGTAATCCTGATGCTCAAAACCGAAAATCTTCATGCGACCACCGAGAATATTCTTCTAGCTACAGCTTTAATTCCTTTCCCTAGGAAGAAATGAAAAATTAAAAAGAGGGGCAATTGCCCATGCCTAACCTCACAGGTGCGTCTCCACTTTGATAAACGCATAAAGGACAATCCCTACAAGGGTCACGAGGCTCACCACTGCGAGCATTCCGAGTCCCTCGTTCGGGCCCTGCATCTGTGCCAGGTTCGCTTCAGCGTAGGCGTAATCTATTACCACATCTCGGCACGTGTTCCTCAGGTCCTTTATGCACTGCCCGTTCTTGCAGCAGAAGTAATCCCCGCAAACGAAATATGTCACCTGGCAGGTCGCACTTCTATACGCCCGAGTCTTTGCATCCTTGCAGTACCAGCTTGCAGTGCAGTTCGGGCACGGGCCGCAGTCAGCAGGGCAAGACGTGCAGGT
>JBDRJJ010000169.1:0-3442 GCA_043815135.1 Microcaldota archaeon
GTGCCCGTCTTTTGCAGGCACTGTTGAGAGCGAGATTGTTGAAAGGATAACTAAGAACGATGACCCGTATAAAGAAAAGAAGCTTGACGCAATAAAAAAGGCCAAGAGAGTATTCCCGAAGCTTGAGAAATGGGTGAGGGGTGGGGGCAGCGACTATGAGAGATTCAGGCGGGCGTTAAAGCTCGCAGTAGCGGGAAATGCGCTCGAGATGTCCGCACCCAATTATTCGGTCAATATGAAAGGGCTCCATGAGGAGATGAAAAGAATTATTGGCTCGGGCCTCGCAGTCGACCATACGAGGAAGATTTTTGAGAAGGTGAAAAAAGCACATGGGGTATTATATTTGTGCGACAACTGCGGGGAGGCTGTTTTTGATGTTCCGTTAATCAGGGAGATAAAGAGATACGCAGATGTCACAATCGGAGTCTCTAGCGAACCTATGGATGAGGACTTATCCATAAAGGAGGCAAAGGCAGTGGGCCTCGATAAAATCGCACCGGTTGTTGGAAAAGGAAGGTCGTACGGAGTCTGGAAAAAAACCTCCCCCAAGTCATTTTGGAATAAGCTTGAGGGGACCGGCCTTGTAATCGCAAAGGGAATGGCGAATTATGAAACACTTGATGAGTACGGGGGCCTTGCAAAAGGAAGGACGGCCCTTCTTTTCCTGGTCAAGTGTCCCGTAGTGGGGGCAAACCTTAGGCTCAAAGAGGGCTCGCTTGTCGCAAAAATGATTTAAAATGCTGGGATTAAATACGGAGTTGGTGCTTGGATGGCAAAAAGCGTTGAACAGGTAACTGAAGACACCGTACGGGAGGGAGGAGTACTTTCTCTCCTTTATTTTGATATTCACGGAAAAGATAAGGAAAGCATAAAGAACACTATGGTGGACTTCATAAGGCAGCTCACTGTCGAGCCGGGAGTCGTTTACGCAGTGGGCCAAGTTAAGGACTCGATTGAGGATGAGGAGGGGTTTGCAACTTCTGCTGAAGTCAAGCTCCTCACCAAGGATTACCCTGCGCTTCTTTCCGTAGGAATGAGATACGGGCCGATTGGCGCTGAGATAATCCAGCCACACGAAATCAAGATGACTCTTGGGGAGGCGCAGAGCGCCGTGCTCTCGGTCTCGCAGACAAGCCATGAGTTCTCAACTTATGTAGTGCAGAAGCTGATGAAGGAGGAAGAAAAGGTAGCGCTTGCAAGGAAGCTCGATAAGCGAGCAGAGCTCGGGAAAAAACTCTTAGGAGGTAATGACAGTGTTGACTCCACTCCCGCGGATTAAGACCGGGATACCCGGGCTTGACGAGCTTATAGAAGGAGGGTTCCCAAGGGGCAGCATCACGACTCTCCGGGGGGACACTGGATGCGGGAAGACCACGTTCGGGCTGCAGTTCCTGTACGCGGGCGCAACAAAGCACGATGAGAACGGGCTTTACATTTCTTTCGACGAAAAAAGAAGGCAGACGTACAGGAACATGGGAAGGTTCAACTGGGACCTGCAGAAGCTTGACAGGGACAAGAAGCTTGTTTTCATAGAGTACCCTCCCTTCGAGGTGGAACAATTCCTCCAGCAGGAAGGCATCATAAGGGACTTGATAGATAAAGTGGGAATTGAGAGGCTTGTGATAGATTCGATAATGCCCCTGGTCATGGTTTATGGAAGCGAGAAAGAGAAACGGGAAGGGACGCTCAAGGTGATAGAGAAGATGAAAAACTGGGGCTGCACCACCCTGCTGATTTCCGAGGGCGCTGGAAACCCGCTAGGCCAGGAGCCGGAGAGAACGTGGGTCGAATACCTCTCGGACGGGCTTGTTTACCTTTACAACATCCGAAGGAAAAATTACCGGGAGCGGGCGCTTGAAGTTGTGAAAATGCGCGGAGTCATCCACGAGACGAAAGTATGCCCAATGAAGATAGGCGAAAACGGCCTTGAGGTCTTCCCCGGGCAACAGCTTTTTGACGATAAATAGCCGGTGTTCTTATGGAAGTAGACCCTTGGGGAAGCGAACTTGTAGATTATTCAAAGTTGTTTTCCGAGTTCGGGATGCAAAGAATGGACGAGGGGGGGGTCGAAAAAGCATCTCGTGTTCTACGGGAGAGCAGGTTGTTCAGGAGAGGGATTATATTTGCCCATAGGGACTTCGGTAAGTTCACTTCTGACTGGGAGGCGGGAAAGCCTGTTGCCGTAATGTCCGGGATAAAACCAAGCGGGGAATTCCATCTTGGAAGCAAGCTCACCGCGGATGAACTGGTGTTCATGCAAAAATCTTTCGGAGCTAAGGTCTTTTACTCGATAGCAGACTTGGAGTCTTACGCTGACAACGGCCTCTGGCTTTCCGAAGGCCACAAGAACGCGGTGATGAATGTTTCCGACCTCCTTGCGCTCGGCCTTGACCCCAAGAACGCATACGTATACAAGCAGTCTGAAGAAAAGCGGGTTCTGAGGCTTGGGAACCTTTTTGCAAAGAAGACGACGATGGCCACCCTGAAGGCCATTTATGGGGAGCGTGGGATGGGCATTTACAGCTCTGTGCTCGTTCAAGCAGGCGACATCCTGCTTCCACAGCTCCCGGAGTTTGGGGGGCCCAAGAGCGTCGTAGTGCCTGTTGGAGCGGACCAGGACCCCCACATACGTTTCACAAGAGATATTGCGCAGAAGTTCACTGAGGAGTACGGCTTCAGGGTTCCCTGCGCGACGTTCCATAAGTTCTTCAGGAGCCTGAATGGCGAGATGAAGATGAGCAAAAGGGACCCGATGAACATCATGACGCTCTCGGATGATGAGGCCATCCTGAAGAAAAAGATTGCCAACGCCCTCACAGGAGGGAGAGCCACTGCAGAAGAGCAGAAGAAGCACGGGGGCGAGATTGGCAAATGCGTCATTTATGAGCTGATGCTGTTCCATTTCTATGAAGACGATGCTGAACTCAAAAAGATGCACGATGACTGCACGGGCGGGAGAATCCTCTGCGGGGAGTGCAAGAAGATGAGGCTCGAAGCGATTGTTAGATGGCTAAGAGCCCACAAGGAGAAGAAGAAAAAGAACATTCCGAGAGCCGAGAAAATCCTCTCAGAGGGCCAATAGGCCTTTATCTCCAAATTAGTATGTTAATTGCCACTGGGTACCTCAAAAGGCCTTCCATAACGGCAACCCTTTTTATTGCAATGACATCAATTGAGTTGGATGGCAGGGTGCCGAAATCAGCCCTCTTCCCTATCAGGTTCAGACTCCCCTCAAGATTCCGTCCGTTGATTGTGCCCTCGTAGTCCGCAGCATAGAATATCTTGCCCCGTCCGTAATTCCATTCGCATAGGAGGCATTTTGACGGGTCAGCCTGTTCGCTTATGTAGTTGTTGAGATGCGCGTCTGAATCAGTTTGGAAGAATCTCACTGAAGGCTGCAAAAAGGAAACCGTTTCTCCTGCTGTGGAGTTTATCATTGCAT
>JBDRJJ010000170.1:0-3190 GCA_043815135.1 Microcaldota archaeon
ATAAGCGCCTCGGCTATCGGCGTTTCTCCGCCCGGGGTTATGGAGTTTATGGCGCTCCGCAAATCCTCCTTGTCCGTGGTGAAGCCCTCTATCACCTTTATGGTTCCAGTCATGGGGTCGCCGTCATCATCGCACGTATCGAATTGCATCACAGCTATCTCATTCCCCTGCGACGCGTCTACAAACTCTGTCGCAGCCTCCTTCGCAGCCTCCATCTTCGTCTGCCCGCTGTCAAGATAGTCGTCCATGCTCCCGCTCGCGTCCATTATTATCAGATACGAACCCGCAGTCGCCAAACCCGCCAACAGCGAAAAAAGAAAAATAGCTTTGACCAAATATCTGCTCATAGGCTGGAATAATCTGTGGTTCCTTAAAAACCTATCGCCAGAGAACAGGGCCAACAGCGCCTGATGGCCGGGCCAGTTAACGGTCTTCCTCCTTGAACAGTACGGACCTATGACCTATCTGTTCCTGGCCAAAACCCAAAACTGCCTTTCTCCCCCAAGTTTGAGTACGCTGCTCCAAAACACATCAAAACCAGCGGTTTTTATTATCCGGAGTGTTCTTTTCGGGCTGTAAAAGCTCCAGAACATCGGCACGCCGAGATAATCTCGCGCACAACCCTCCAATCCCTCCTTATCCGGACCGCTTGCATTGACGAGCATGATGCCATCGGACTTAAGCATCTGATGGAGATTTTTGTAAACCTTGGCATGCTTTTGGCGCGGGACGTGAATCATGGCATAGAAGGAAACCGCACCGTCAAAAGAGCCCGGCTTAAACTTCATTTTTGTCATGTCTGCTTTTACAAATCTGGCCTTTGGAACATTCTTTCTGGCGAGCTTGAGCATAGCCGATGAGAAATCAATCCCCGTAACCTTGCAGCCCCTGCCAGCAAGGAACTTGGCGACAGGAACACCCGCGCCACAGCCCAAATCAATAATCCTAGCGCCTTTCGGAACCAGCCTCGAAAATTTGGCCAGCAGGCGTTTACTCCTGTATTTGTACCTTTGCTTATGATATTTCTTGGCTATTTTATCGTAACTTTTGTGAACGGTATTTTCAGAGCGCATATACCTGCATGTAAGGCAGACGATATCTTTAATGTTGTGCGCCCGTCATTTCCGCAGAAAAGACGTGTCTTCGGGCGGTCAGGTCAACTACTGCTCCCCTAGCGGACTTGCTTGCCCTCGCTCTTTTTCCATAGGGAAAAGGCGCCCCTTTTTGCTCGTGCAAAAAGGGGGCTGGGCAAGAATTCTTTCCTCGCCACAGCTCGGAAATGCGGTCTGACTCAAGTTACTTAGCCTAAGTGGCAGGCACTACTTTTTCCCCATCATTGACTTTAAAAAGTCCAGAATGGGTTCAAGAGGACCCTTCTCTTTTTTCGTTTCCTCAACAGGCCTCGTTACCTCTTCTTTTTCATCCAATATTTTTTCAAGAAGCTCCAGCTCCCTCAACGAACTGATGAGGGCGGGTTTTTCAACTCCCGCAAGCGCTGCCTTTTTCCCCTTAAGCTCATTTGCCCTTTCCCCTTCCCGGTCATCCTCCTCGGTAGTGCGGTCCAGGTCGGCCAGCATGGATGCCTTCTCCCCTGCTTCTTCGGCATGTTGCGACAAGTAGGCAAGAGCCGGCGCATCATTGGAGTCAAGCGCAAGGAAACCTGTCGAATGAAGCGCCATTATCTGGCCCAGAACTTCCTTCCGTGCAACGACTTCTCTCTTAAAGCCGGCCGAATCGATGTTAAGGTACTTGAGTTTTTGGGGGCTTAGCTCAGTCAGCTCAAAAAGCTGCTCGCTTGATTTTGATTCAAGCCCGGACTTGCGCAGAAAGGTGGACAATCCTTCCATATCCTCTTCGGAAAGTGCCGGAAAGCCGAGTTTTTCGAGTTCCACATCTCGCATTTTTCTGAGAAGTTCCACCAAAGGCATAGTTTCAAGCGAACGTATGTAGTCACTGCGCGTCTCGAGGAGGCTTTCGCGGAGGCGCAGCCTCTCCTCATGCCTACGTGTCTTCTCCAAGTCGGGCTCGGGCTCCCTCTCAATCCATTCAAAGTCCGACAACTGCGCGGATATGCCGCGTTTTGCCCGCTCTATGCGTACTCTTTTTCTTGATATCTCCTCACTGATCCAGTCGAGCCGGTCTCTCATCACGAGCAGCTGGAAAAACTCCCCCGCATCTTCTCGGGCCTTATCTATCTTGTTCGACTTCAGAAGCTTTATTATTTCGGCCATTTTCTGCACGTGCCCGAGGCTAATGTGCTTGTTGTCAAGTTCCCGTATGAGCTTCTGCTCGAACCTTCCTACGTCCTTGACAGTGTGTCTGATTTTCCTTGAGAATTTGACTTTTGTGTTCAACGCCGCATACTCTATCTCTTCCCTTTTGCTGCTTATCGCCCCAAAGTCGTCTATCAGGCCCGTCAGTCCTTCGCAGGCCTCGAGCAGGAACTCCGAACCGAGCCCTCCGGTCGCAGAAAGTCTTTCTTCGAGCTCCCTTCTTTCGCGTACGATGGACTCAATTTCCCCTTTTTCAGCTAGCAAAGAATTCTCTTGAGGCATCATACGTCACCCATGCAGACTAATTCAAGCCACCATCAATCTAACCCGTTCTCCAAGCGGACTTGCTTGCCCTCGCTTTTTTCCATAGGAAAAAGCACCTTTTTTGCTCGTGCAAAAAGCGGACCGGTAACATCTTTAAACCCGTGCTGCTTCGACCGGGCAAGTTTATGGCAGTAAGCGCAGCTAATTGCGGCTCCGCCTTACAAATACGATGTATGCGCCTATCCCCAATATGGCCAACACTATTAGCGCAAGTATGAGGAGAAATCCTATTCCGCCCGTCTCAGTCACGTTGACTGTTCTCATGGCCTGCTCGGCCCCGTTTCCCGCTGCATCCGTAACATCATAAGTGACGGTATATGTTCCAACCTTGCTCGTGTCGACCTGGTCGTCACTGACGATTTTGGCAGTTAGGTCCCCGTCATAGTTGTCCGAAGCAGTTGCACCCGCGTCCGTGTAGTTGGTATTTATCAGCACGGTGACAGTGGAATTGCCATTGAGAATGATTACCGGTTTCGTGGTGTCTACCACATTTACGGTCCTTGTAACCCTCTCCGCCTTGTTGCCCGCCGCGTCGGTGACATCGTAAGTGACATTGTATGTTCCAATCATCGTGCTGCTGACCTGATTGTCCG
>JBDRJJ010000171.1:0-5428 GCA_043815135.1 Microcaldota archaeon
CGTCTCTCGACCCGTCAGCAGACCCGAATACCCGTGAGACCGCGAAATGGGGTATTGACGCGACAAAGCCGCTTGAAGCGAAGGGAAAGGACTTCTCCCGAGTTCCATTTCCAAAGATAAGGATTGAGGATTATGTTTCTCACTAAAGGCCAGGAGGCAATTCTCTCTGGGGGGAAAGGAAAGGCAGCCGGGAAGGCAATGGAGATACTCGTAGCCCTGGGCGAAATTTACGGAGCAGACAAGATGATACCCATAACATCTGTCCAGGTCGCAGGTGTCTCATACCATAATTTAGGCGATGCGGGGCTCGAATTTCTTGAGGAGATGGCACGGGACGGGAAGGCAATCGTCAGCACCACGCTCAACCCAGCAGGGATGGACCTCGAGGATTGGGAGGACTTGGGAATCGACAAGAAATTCGCAGACAAGCAGCTTCGTGTAGTGCAGGCTTTCACAAAGCTCGGTATTTCGCCCACCCTCACGTGCACCCCGTACCTTGCAGGAAACAACCCGAGGTTCGGGGAGCACATAGCATGGAGCGAGTCTTCGGCAGTTGCGTACGCAAACTCAGTAATCGGGGCCTACACGAATAGAGAGGGGGGCCCCTCTGCCCTTGCATCTTCGCTCACAGGGCTGACTCCAAACTATGGCCTGCATTTAGACGAAAACCGGAAAGCCGTGCGAACCGTTCGCGTCAATGCAAGAGTAGAATCCATCGCCGAGTTCGGGGCCCTGGGGTATGTAATTGGAAAGGCGATAGGGAGCGAAATCCCATACATAACCGGCATAAAAGAAGTCCGGGTCCCAGAACTGAAGTCCCTTTGCGCATCAATCGCGACATTCGGTGGCACAGCGTTGTTTCACATTGAAGGCGTCACCCCGGGCCAAACACCAGTTCCAAGAGCCATACTAGAAGTCACCAAAAAGGACATTGACGACGCATTCGCGTTTCTCTCGGATGGAAAAGACCCGGATTTCGTATCCTTGGGGTGCCCACACTGCTCAATCGAGGAAGTAGAAAAAATCGCGTTCCTGCTCAAAAACAAGAAGGTGAAAGTTGAAACATGGATTACTCTTTCGAGGGCCGTGAAGGAGCAGGCAGACAGGCTCGGTTACACCGGGGCGATACGTGCCTCAGGTGCGAAAATTGCCTGCGACACCTGTCTTGCAGTAGCTCCACTCAAAGATAGGTTCAAGTGCCTTGCTACAAATTCAGCCAAGGGATGTTATTACGGCAGGGGCAACAACAAGTTCAAGACCCTGATAGGTTCAACTGAGGAGTGCATGCAGGCTGCAGTTAGTGGCAAATGGAAACCAAAACAATGAGGCAAGCAAATGGAAAAAATAAAATGCAGGAAAATCTCAGGCGGCGAAGCAGCGGGCGAGGCCCTGGTTTCCCCCAAGCCAATATCCTTTTTCGGGGGGGTCGATCCTGATACGGGCGTGGTGATAGAGGCAGGCCATCCACTGGAAGGGCAATCGGTTACTGGGAAGGTGTTCATTTTTCCCAATGGGAAGGGCTCGACAGTCGGCTCCTATACGCTCTATCGTTTGAAGAAGAATGGCAAGGCGCCAATCGCGATAATCAACCGTGAATGCGAGGCAATCGTGGCAGTAGGGGCCATAATTTCTGAAATCCCGGCAGTCGACAGGCCAGAGAGGGACATTTCCTCGCTCGTTAGCGATGGCGACGAACTCTCCGTAGACGGAACAAACGGGGAAATTCACATCAAGAAACCGAAGAAACGCAAACAATAAAAAAATCACGCGTGATTCATACAGGGGATCAACATGGACATCATTTTACTCAAGCTCGGCGGAAGCCTCATAACATTCAAGAACAAGAGAGAAAAAGCGGATATGAAGACAATAGCAAGGCTAGCAAGGGAGATAGCATCCGCCCTGCAAGCAAAGCCGATGCACCTGATAATTGGCCATGGCGGGGGCTCGTTTCCGCACTATCCTGCGCACAAATACGGGGCGCAAAAGGGCATAACCGGAGCGGATAGCACTCTGGGGTTTTCCCTTACTCAGGATTCAGCAGCCCGCCTCAACAGGCTCGTTATTTCCGCCCTAATAAAGCAAAAAGTCCGGGCGGTTTCGTTCCCTCCGTCCTCATGGGCAATTGCAAGAAGCGGCGAGATAGACATGGCATTCACTCACCAAATGCGCCTTGCGCTGGAGAAGGGGATGGTTCCAGTGGTCTATGGAGACCCTGTTCTTGATGCATCCCAGGGCATCTGCATACTCTCAACTGAAAAGGTCCTGTCCTACCTCGCCCTCGAATTCGGCGCAAGAAGGGCGATAATGGCGACAAGGGTCGATATGGTTTATACGGGCGACCCAACCAAGCGCAAGAAAGTCGAGCCAATACCGGAAATTACATCCAGCAACTTCCGCGAGATACAGCCGCTCCTCTCAGGCTCTTCAGAGCATGATGTGACTGGCGGCATGGGCCACAAGGTCGGTTCCCTAGTAAGGCTCTCGGCAAACGGAGTGAAGTGCGAGATAGCCGGTGGGCTGATACCTGGGAACATAAAGAAGGCGCTCCTGGGGAAGCCCCATAAGTCAACGTCGATATGCTGATGGTTTAAATAACTGCACTAAGATATAACTTCGGTGGTCCCTTGCCAAGAAAAAGAAAATCTTCGAAGCGTTCATCTGCGAACTCAAACCCTGACCTTCCCCTGGCCCCAGTCGAGAGGCTCATAAAGAAATCCGGGGCCGAGAGAGTAAGCGAGAGCGCCGCGAGAGAACTCGCTCTTGTTCTTCAGGAGCGCGCAGCTACAATAGCTGCCAAGGCGGTGAAGCTCGCAAAGCATGCGGGAAGAGTCACTGTTACCGAGGAAGACATCAAGATGGCCCGCTAGTTCGTGGTCGGATGAGCCAAAAATTCGAGAAAATCTACGCACTACTTGCTAATAGGGAACACGGCCAACAAAAAATAAGAAAGCAGAATCCAGTTGAAACACTCGTTCTCACAATCCTCTCCCAGAACACAAACGACGTGAACCGGGACAGGGCGTATATCTCCCTTCGCAAAACATTTCCCACTTGGGATTCAATTGCTCGTGCCAAATCAAAACAACTCGAGAACTCAATTAGGATTGCGGGGCTTGCGAAAACAAAGGCAAAATCCATCCAAGACGCACTCAGGAGGATAAAAAAAGAAAGGGGAAGGTATTCGCTCGAGCACTTGCGTTTTCTTTCTCTCGACGCTTCTCGATCGTATCTACTGTCTTTCAAAGGAGTCGGCCTGAAAACAGCTGCAGTGGTCCTCTGCTTCGCGTTCCAAAAACCCGCTTTCCCGGTCGACACCCACATCTTTCGAGTTTCGAAGAGACTCGGCCTGATTCCAGAGGGAACAACAATCGAAAATGCTCACTTTCTTCTTGAAAAGCAAATTCCAACAGAAAAAGTCTGCCCGGCCCACCTTCTCCTCATCCGCCATGGGAGGGAAACGTGCCACGCAAGGAAACCCGAATGCCCAGGGTGCGTTCTTCAGAAGATTTGTGCTTACAAGGAAAAGACTCGCGCTTAATATTCTCCCAGCCTGCTTTGCCTCAGATTTCCGTTGATAGTCACGAAGTTCATTGCCCGCTTGAGCACGACCCCCATAATTCTCAACTCATCAAGGCTCGAGATTTTTTTTCCCGCAGTCCTCGCTTTCAGGATGTTGTTGGCGCTCGTGGGGCCAATTCCCGGCACCCTGACGAGCTCGGCGTGTTTTGCGTTGTTGACCTCAACAGGGTAGAGTTCGCTCCTCTTCCTGGCATACGATAGCTTTAGGTCCTCCCCAACTGGAAGCATTCCATCGCCCGCAGCAACGCTAGCAACTTCTTCGAATCCCATCCCATAAACTCGATAAAGCCAGTCTGCCTGGTAAAGCGCATGCTCCCGCCTCGAATCGACTACTTTCCGGTTCTCAAGCATCGTTCCCTTAATCGGGTAGAATGTGCTGTAATATGCTCTCCACAACCCGAAGTCTTTGTACATCTCCCGCGCCATGCCAAGATACTCCAAATCCGTTTCCCCGTTCGCCCCGACTACGAACTGCGTCGTGAAATTCGCGAGCTTCCCCTCTCTCCTGAACCCCCTTAGCCACTCCATCCTCCTAAGAATGTCTGTTCCGAAGCTCTTTGTGCTCGAGAGCTCGTTCAATCTCGACTTGCTCGGCGCCTCTATGTTTATCGAAACCCTGTTCGCGAGTTCGCACAGCCTCCCCAAATAGTCCCGCGAGACCCCTGGAAGCGCTTTCAAATGAATATATCCGTTGAATTTCATCCCATGCCGGATAATCTCAGCAGTTTCAATCATCCTCTCAGTTGCGATGTCCGGGTCGCCGTGGACCCCGGAGGACAAGAACAGCCCCTCAACATATCCCCTCTTCAAATATTCGCCAAAAATTCCCGCAAGCTCGCGGGGTTCGAACTGGGTTCTCTTTCCCTTGCACGAGTTTGGGCAGTACTTGCAGTCGTGTATGCAGTGGTTAGATTGGAGGACTTTTAACATCGGCATGCATTTCCCGTGGGCAACAGCGTTGTAAATCCCGTGGAGCGGTCGCTCGGGGTGCTTTTTCCTATCGTCTCCTCCACAACTCGTGTCATAGCGCGCCCCTCCCCCGAGTATTTTCAGCTTCTCCATAGTGCTCATAGAAAAGAACTGGGCAGAGCCGTTTATATCCTGGAAGAAGCCGAATTTCCAGTGGCAGTCTAAATAAGAAAAAGCGGGTCCGAAGGGATTTTCACACCAAACTGTTTTTTTGGAGTTTCGAACCCTTGACCGCCCGGTTTCCCAGGTCTGCTGAAACAAACCTTAAGAGCCGGATGCTCTACCAAACTGAGCTACGGACCCATTCCGAACCAAGGGGGCACATCCCCCTAGGTTTCAGGTTCCTCCTTACCCCCTGACGCCTAGGCGTCCGCGCTCTCGGTTGCAGGCAACTATTCTAATGTCTAACCTATATAAAACTAACGAGGGATAACGACGGCAAGAGCTATCTCTTCTTTTTTGCCTGCTCGAGAAGATTGTATATGTCCAAATCGAGTTCACGTTTCTCTTCAAGCTTTTGATTGACCCAGTCGAGCAGGACATTCTTCACTTCCAGAAACTTCTCCCTCCCCACTTCAACATTCCCGACTGCATACCTCCTGTTCTTCACATTGAAGCAGAACATCGAATCATGAACGTTCTCGCAGTTGTGGCAGAAGTAGCAGCCCGTGCAGTTGCTGCATGAGTCGATTTCGAAGCAGCGGGTCACCTTGGTCGAGTAGTGGGAGTTCACACAAAAGGACGTGTGCCTCCCCTCCCTGCACCCGAATGAATAGTCGCAGCTTCTGGGCGAAAAGCAGAAGGCCGAGAGCTTTGTCAAGAGGTAAAGGATTCCCCGATAGCAATCTGTAGAGTCGATGGTCAGCGGCGCGTCTAT
>JBDRJJ010000172.1:0-8656 GCA_043815135.1 Microcaldota archaeon
CAATCATAAAACGACCCAATTACTTTATGCCCTGAAAACTATTTAAACCGATTCGGCGCAAATAACCTCTCATGAAGCTTTCAAAGGAGAATTTTTCCGAGTGGTACAACACCGTTCTCGAGCAGATGGACATAATCGACCTGCGCTACCCTGTGAAGGGGATGCCTGTTTACAAGGGCTGGGGATTCGGGATAATGAAGCGCTCGTTCGACTTGCTTGAGGATTTGCTGGAAAAGCACTCCCACGAGCCGATGCTCTTCCCCCTCCTTATTCCAGAGGATAATTTGAGGAAGGAGGGCGAGCACATCAAGGGCTTCGAGGAGCAGGTGCTCTGGGCGAGCGCGCTCCACCCGGAGGAGGGGGAGAGGAAGCTTGCAATCAGGCCCACTTCGGAGACTGCGATTCATCCGATGCTTTCTTACTGGATAAGGACGCACGCTGATTTGCCGTTCAAGATGCACCAGACCGTGTGCGTTTACAGGTACGAGACGAAGGCCACGAAGCCACTGATACGGGGGCGCGAAGTGTTCTGGAACGAGGCGCACACCGCGCACGCTGGAAAGGAGGACTGCGAGAGGCAGGTTAAGGAGGCAGTCGACATCTACAAGGACTTCTTCAAGGCGATGTGCATCCCATTTAAATTGGTCAAGAGACCGGACCACGACAAGTTCGCAGGGGCGGACTACACGATTGCTTTCGATGCGATGATGCCGGATGGAAAGGCGCTCCAGGGGGGAACAGTCCACAACCTCGGGGAGAATTTCGCCAAAGTCTACGGCCTCACTTATGATGATGAGAAAGGCGAGAAGAAGTTCATGCACCAGACGTCATACGGGATAAGCATGAGGGCGCTTGCCTTGATAGTGTCGATACACGGGGACGACAAGGGACTGGTTTTGCCCCCTCTTGTTGCACCAATCCAAGCCATAATTGTCCCGATATTCTTCGGGGACAGGGAAGCGGTCATAGCCAAATGCAGGAGCGTTCTCCAGGAGCTGAAGGACAAGGGAATCCGCGTGAAAATCGACGCAAGGGATATCCGGCCCGGGGAGAAGTATTACCACTGGGAAGGGAGAGGCGTCCCGTTCAGGCTCGAAATCGGGCCCAAGGACATCGAGAAAAAGCAGGTCGTCTTGGTGAACAGACTTGGTGAGAAGACAGTTGTTCCCGAGGAGGGGGCTGGAGACAGGATTCTTTCATCATTCGTCCACCTGACCGAGAAATTGAGGGGAAGAGCCGAGGCGGAGCTGAAGTCCCGGGTTAAGCACGTGGAGAGCTTGGAGGAGGCCAAAACAGCCATGAAGAAGCCGTGTTTCGTTGAGCTGGGCTGGTGCGGGAGCGAGGAATGCGCCGAGAAGATTGCACAAGCCACTGGCGCCGAGCTTCGGGGAACCCTCTGGGGAGGAAAGGAGCACAAGGAAAAATGCGCGTCTTGCGGGAAGGACGGGAAACTGGCGCTCGTTGCGAAGGCGTACTAGCTAACCATGGTCCTGGGGATTTTTATTCTTTTAATGTCATAACGATTTACTTATGGGGGACGTTCCAATTTATCGGAGCGCCAGGATGGCGAAAAGAACTGTCAGGGATTACGGCCTCGGGGACACCGAGATAGCAAAAATGACTATCTTGGGGGCTGGTATTGGGGGCTCCAAAAGCAACAACATCATCAGCAAATCTCCGCTTCTTGAGAGGAAAGGATTCATATTTCCTAGAAGGAACATCGTAATCAGGGCGGATGTCCTAGAGGAAGGGATAATTGCTACCGGGGAGAGGAAAGGCTGGAGGGCCGATTCACTTCCTGAAGGCAAGCTGAGCAGGCAGGCATTTGCGGAATGGAGCAATAAGGAGATATGGCCGCTGACAGAGGAGATATTCGACGGAAGGCCGCTTTATATCCGCTCTGATGCATTCGGGGATTCGCTCGGGAGGGGTGCTTATGTGTCGGTCCCCTTTGTAAACACGCAGGGCTGTTACAAGGATAAAGAGAGCCTTAAGACGAGTTTCGCAGATGGCCTTTTCGAAGTTCTGAAGAGCTATTTCTCCGAGACTGCAAAGGCTTTCCGCAATGCAACCGGAGCGCTTTATCCGGGGATGTGCGTTTTTCTCGCGCAGTTCATAGGCCAGCCCTCGCATGGATGGAAAGTGCTGATGCCGTTTATGAGCGCAGTTGTGAAGACGACTCTTTTCGAGGGACAGCCTGGGAAAGGAGTCGTAAGATTCGAGTATGGGATGGGCAAGGGCGCCCTCAGCGGAAGGAGCATCCTCATTGAAAAAGGAAAACCCATTGAAACAATTTCGGGCAAGACGCGCTGGGAAGGGATTTACTGCTCCTGGCAGGGAGCGAGAATCACTGGGTTTTCGCTGGATCACAGAACAGAAGTCGAGTATGAAGACTCGAAGTGGACTGCGCTGCACTTCGCATTCTCGGAAGCTTACCCGCTGGCGGGCAAGAGCATGGACACCCACGGAAAGAAGCTTCTCGGCTGGCTCGTGAACTCTCTTCCGAGGCTTGAGCAGGAGAACGGCGCTCCTCTTTATCTGGAGCTTGTTTCCTCTTCATTCCAGAACAGGCTCAGGTGGTTCGTCGTACAGGCCGCGGACTACCCCCCAATGCATGAAATCCCTGCCCCGCCAAAAGATGTCCAATTCGTATCGAATCTAGATTTCTATGGGCACGGCGAGGTGAAAGGAGAGAAAAATGTTTTTGTTTTCTCAAGGGAAGCGTTCAAAACCGGAGGGGGAAAGGAAGAGCTCGCGAGGATAAACGGTCTTCACAAGGGTTTCATTGTCGTGCTGCCGCAGGAGGCCCTGACTGGGCTGAACCTGACTGAGCTGAGCGGCTCCTGCTTCTCAAATGCATCCGCAGTGCTCGAGTATCAGATGCTCGGGAAGGAGGATTACCGAGGGACTGTCCACCAGCGGCCTTCTTATGAGCATTTCGAGCAGCTTGCACAAGACCTGAAAACCCTGTTCATACCAGTAGAGCGGATTGGGTTGTCGGGGTTTGAAAAGGAACTTCCCTCAGACAGACCGTTGTTTTTGCGAGGAGATGCACATATTGCCTGCGACAAGGAGAGGAGAATCGCGTGGGGGAGCCTGAGAAACCTGCGCGAGTGACTCAGGAAGCTTTTTTAAAATCCCCTGTGAAACCAACCACATGATTGGAGAAGTTGAACTCGTCATCAGGCTTCTGGAGGCAGCTTTTCTCGGGGGCCTGGTAGGTTACGAGCGGGAGAGATTCAACAAGCCAGCAGGGCTCAGGACGAACATGCTCGTCTGCCTCGGCACAGCGCTCATAATAATCTACGCCGAGAACGCCTTCCCAACCCCCGACAGCTGGGCGAGGGTGGCTTCAGGCTTGATAACCGGGGTCGGATTCCTCGGAGCCGGAGCCATAATGCAGTCAAAGAAGAGGGTGAGAGGCCTCACGACTGCGGCCACCATATGGGTCGTCGCGATAATCGGGATGGCAGTAGGGGGTGGGCAGCACCTCGCGGCAATTGTCGCAACAATCATCGTGCTGGGGATACTTTACTTCAGCAGGATAGAGGAAAAGGTCGTGGCAGTAGAGGAGAAATTCGTGGGAACTGGACTGCCTTCGGTGAGCTGGCGCCCCATAAGACAACTATCGCTCGGCAGGAAGAACGGATCAAGGTTCAATAAAACAAAAACCAAAATTAAAAAACAGAAGTAGTGAATCAACTAATCTTCTTCGTCGCTATTCTCGTCGAAGTCGTCGCTGTCCCAATCTTCTTCCTCTTCTTCCTCATCTTCGTCGTCGTCCAACACGGCTTCACCCCGAGTATGTATTGACTGCCAGTGCTTATATCTAAAAGGTTTATATAGTTTTCGCGGAACGTAGGGACCAAAAAATAGGTAGGGAGAGAGACTCGGAAAAAACCCTTAGCACAATCTTTAAATTATCAATGAGCGAGAATTCTCGCGAGGGGATTTTGTGGCACTTGTTTGGAAAGCGGCCGAGAAGGATGGGATTGCTCCCGAAGGATTTCTGGTCAGTTCCAACCGGAAAACCGAGCTTCTGCTCAACGGGAAATGGACCGAAGTCAGGAGAATCAGGATGGACGGGACGATAGTGCTCGAGGGCGGGGGACCTGTTTGCAAGATTCTGAGGGAGCTGAAGAAAGGGGACAAGGTGCTGATGAAAAACGGCGCGGACCAGGCTTCGATGCGGGAAGTCAACCACAATTCCAAAAACAAATCAGACGAATTCTCGTTCTTTTCATCCCCTCTTTCTGGGGAGCGCAACATTAGGGCAGAGGCAAGGGACCTTGCACAAGAGATGAAAAGAGCAAGGGAGAAAGGAAAAAAGATAATATTCGTCTGCGGACCGGCAGTTGTTCACTGCGGGGCGAGGGAGCACTTCATAAAGCTTGTTAGGAACGGATGGGTGGACATTATTTTCACCGGCAATGCTTTCACAGTGCATGATATGGAAGCTGCGCTGTTTGGAACTTCCCTGGGGGTTTCAGTCGAGACTGGCGAGAACGTTCCGGACGGCCATTCAAATCATATCCGGGCAATCAACCAAATCACCGGTGCGGGCGGGATTTACGAAGCAGTAAGGAAAGGGATTGTCAAGGAGGGGGCCGTTTACGAGGCGATAAAAAAGGGGGTGCCCCTTGTTGTTGCGGGCTCGATTCGGGACGATGGGCCGCTTCCTGAAACAATTCGGGATGTCTGCAAGGCACAGGATGAGATGAGGAAGCATCTCGAAGGCGCGGGGCTCGTAGTTGTGGTCGCAACGATGCTTCACGGGATTGCAACCGGAAACATGACTCCTGCTGAGCCGAAATTCGTATGCGTCGACACGAACATGGCAGTTGTTAGCAAGCTCATCGACAGAGGAAGCGACCAGGCGATGGGAGTGATTGCGAGCTCTAATGAGTTCTTGAGCGAGCTTGAGAAAGCCCTTTGTTAGGCTCGAGTGGAAACCTCCTCTCGCAATGCATAAAAACAAAAAAATAAAACTATTCGCGGGATTAGCTTGGCGAAGACAAATTTTTCCGAAAAATTTGGCTGTATTCGGGCGAGCGAGGCGAGGCCGAATCAAACCATCAAGAAGGAGACCGATGAAGGTCCTGCAGTGGAAATCCACGAGCCTGGGCGAGAGCCGATTTTCAGGAAGGCGAGAGTGAACGAGGACGTAATGAACGTGCTTGAGGGGAGGGGGGTAAGGAAGCTATACTCCCACCAGGCAAAAGCAATTGCAGAGGCAAGAAAAGGCAGGAACGTTGTGCTTGTTGCGCCCACTGCCTCCGGGAAAACCGAAGCATACATGGTTCCGGTCGCGGAAGCGGCGCTCGAGGGATTCAACTCGCTCCTGATCTATCCGACGAAAGCCCTTTCGAGGGACCAGCTCGAGCGTATTCGCGAGTTTTCCATTTTAGGGGTCAGGGCGGATGTTTACGACGGGGACACGAGCAGCTACCATCGGAAAAAAATACGCGAGAGCTTCCCCCAGGTCCTCGTAACGAATATGGACATGCTCCATTACATCCTGATGAACAACAGGCTGTTCTCGAAATTCCTTTCGAGATTAAGATATGTTGTTGTCGACGAGATTCACTCCTACAGTGGAATCCTCGGCTCACACGCTTCCAACATCATCAAGAGGCTCAAAAGGATTACGAAAATCCTTGGGGCAAAGCCCCGGTTCTTCGCCTGCTCTGCAACGATTGCGAACGCCCCTGAGTTCTGCTCGCTTCTCTTCGGGGAGAGGTTTCGGGGGATACCGGCGGGGGGAGCGCCCAAGCCCCCAATGACGCATATTCTCCTGAATCCGAACTCGAGTTATACCACTGCAAGCCTGAAGGTCTCTGAAAAACTCATGAACTCCAATTCCAAGCTCCTCATCTTCGGGAACAGCCACTCGGTCGTCGAAAGGATTGGAGCCATGGCAAAGAAAAAAGGATTGCCGATTCGCGTTTACCGGGGGGGGCTTTCGCAGGAAGAGAGAAAGAGGATTGAGCGGGATTTCAAAGCAAGCAGATACGGTGCTCTTGCAACCACTTCTGCACTCGAACTGGGGATGGACATCGGGTCAGTGGACTCCGTAATCCTCGCGGGGTTCCCGGGTTCGTTAACCCGGATGAGGCAAAGAGTTGGGAGGGCTGGCAGGAAAGGGCAGGGCGCAAAAGCTTACTTCGTACCAAGGGACAACCCGCTGGACCAGTATTTCTTCGAAAACTCAAGGGAGTATCTGAAAGGGGAGCCCGAAAGCTGCTACGTGAACCCAGCGAATGAGTCCGTAACCCTCATGCATGCCCTTGCGATGATTAGGGATTATCCTGTGAAAGAGGGGGAATTGGACGGAAAAATCGCAGAGAAACTGCTGGAACTCGAGTTTGCCCGGGAATGGGCGGGCGTGCTAATTCCGACTAAAGCTGGATTGGAGCATTTGAGAAGCACTGGAATCAGGGGGAGCGCAGAACCAATCAGGATTTATGACGTCGAGGCTCAGAAATTTATTGGCGAACGGGAGGAGGGAATTGCGCTTTCCGAGCTTTTCCCAGGTGCTGTTTACCTTCACGGGGGGGAAAGGTACGAGTCCGAGGGACTGGACTTAGAAAGGAGAATTGCATTTATTAAGAAGACGAGTTTTGACTCGGAGGAGTACACTGTAGCGAGCAAGGAGAAGAACGCGGAGGTTGAGTCAGTTGAAATGGAGAAGGAGTCGCTGGGGTTGAAGTTCAGCTACGGGAAAGTGCATGTGTCGGAGTGTGTGCATGGATATGTCGTGAAGGATTACATGAAGAACACCATCGTCTCGAGGCATAAGCTCGCAGAACCCCTGCACTATGAATTCGACACATGCGCGCTCTGGATTGATTTTCCGGAGGAGATGGCGTTGTCAGTAAGGGATTTTGGGGATGGGTTGCACGCAATGGAGCACATAACGATTGCAATGATTCCCGCCTTGACCGGGGCGGACCCGAGGGAAGTCGGGGGATTGAGCTACCCTGCTGGGAGGATGTACCTGTATGACGGGGCAGCCGGAGGTTCGGGAGTTACTGGGGTGGCATTTGGAAAAATCGAAAAGATAATGAGGATGGCATATTCAAGGCTCAGGAAGTGCAAGTGCATAAAGGGGTGCCCATCCTGCATCCTGGACCCGCAGTGCGGAAACAACAACCGGTTCCTTAGCAAGGAAGCTGGAAGGGAGATTTTTGGGGAAGTTTTTCCGAAGTAGAAAAATAAATTTGCAGGAATCCGCAAAAGCAGTTTTCCGTTCGATTTTTGGCAAAAAAATAGGATTGGCGCTGTTTTTGGGCATAAACTTTAAGTGAGTATTGCTCCAATATATGAAATCTTCGTGCCGTCTTGGACGGGGGGTGGACTTATGCCAGAGAGCAAAGGTCTTGTGGGCCTGAGACCAAGAGATAGCGATGTGGCTAAAGTGTTTGCCGCGCCCCCGTATGACGTGATAACATACGGCACTCCGTTGCAGAAGACTCTTTCTCTACAGGAAAACCTCATCCATGTTCACTTAAGGCCTCCAGAAGAGGGGGATGCGAGATACCTGAATGCAAAAAAAGCTCTTGATGATTTTGTTGCAAAAGGGACATTGGTTCGCGAGAACGAGCCGTCGTATTATGTTTACAGGCAGGCGGCAAAGGGGCTTGACAGGATTGGGGTGATTCTTGCATGTAAGGTTTACCCATACTCGGATGGCCAAATCATCAGGCACGAGAAGGTTTTCGATGACAAGGTACTCGACAGGAAGAGACTTTATGAGGCGACTGGCCATCAAATTGGCGTGGTTTTCAGCGTGATGGAGGATAAGAAAGGGGAGCTTTTGAAAGCGCTGAAAGAAGCGTCTAAAGCAACTCCCACTTACGAGTTCATCACTGACTATGCCGGGACTTCGGACATGGAGAGAGTGAAAAACGAGGTCTGGAGGGTTCCGGAGAATTCAGAGATTGGGCAAGGGATAAAACAAGCAATCGGAAGCGAGCCCGCATACATTGCGGATGGGCACCACAGGTACCATTGCGCGGTTGTGATGAAGCATTCGCATGTCCAGATGTATATCTCGCCTTCTTCGAGTGCAAAGATTCAGGCTTATGACCGGGTCGTAGGGTCAGTGAAGCAAGAGGACCTCGATTCCCTGCCGGAGAAGGTGAGGGACAAGTTCGAAGTTGTGGCGGGCGGGAAGCTTGAGGTCCCAAAAAAGCACGAAATTATTTTCTATTTCAAGGACAAGATTCTCGTGTTCAAGGCGAAAAATGAGTTCCTGAATGATGTCGAGAAGGACGCTGTCGCAAAGCTCGACTGCAGCATCCTCCAGAACCACCTACTTTTCCCGCACCTGGGGCTTTCCGCCGAGAACATAAAGGACAAGCATTACTTCAACTACTTCCCCGGAAGCGAAACGGGCTTTGCCCACATGAAGAAGCTCGTGGATTCGGGCGAATACATGTTCGCCGTATCGCTCGCGCCGGTGGAGTTCTCGGAACTCAAGGAAGTTGCAGACATGGGGATAAAGGACCCCGAGATTGTGATGCCGCAGAAGTCGACGTATTTCTGGCCGAAGCTCCTGAGCGGACTCTCGCTCTACAAGTTTTGAATATGAGGTGAAACAATGGGAAACGAAGGAAATAGAACACAGCTTAAGAAAGGAGATGTGACAAAAATG
>JBDRJJ010000173.1:0-4961 GCA_043815135.1 Microcaldota archaeon
TCTACCTTTGGCCAGCTATTGATGCGCGGCATCTGGATTGATGCGCGTTTTCTCGGCCTTATCTGGAGGGAGCCATGGCTTGGCCTGTTTCCTCTTCCCATACGATATTACCTGTTGAAAAATGAGTTGTTTTTTGAACCTTCGAAAGGTATGCGCCTGCATTTCTTCGGAGGTGGAGTTTTTCCAACCCATTGTGAATTTCGTCGCGGTTGTCGAGGACAAACGCGATGGACTAAGATATACGGAGTAGGATTTATATAGCTTTCGGGGGAGGCGTCACCTTAAGAGAAGGCGCTTGGTGTTGGTGCCTCCCGGGACCCCCCCAGTCCCTCTCACTGGACGATTGGTGAGGCCGGGCGCATTGATTACCGCCCCCGTTCCTGTCACCCGAAGCTCGGTGGCGATTCTGGAAAGGGCCTTTTGCGCAGCTGCCCTGACGACGTCAGGCATATCCTTTTCGGTAAATTCTATTAGGCGCCAATGGAGCTTGATTCCTTCGAAGTACTTGACTGCCTTGAGGCAAGTCTCGGTGATTTTGGCTTTTGCTGCGTCCCTGACTTTTTGCGGAAGCTCTTCGTCTTTTGCCATAGAGATTAATGAATACGGAAAGCCGTTTTCAGACTCCTTCCTTATGAAGTTGAAGCAGGCAGTTTCAAAATTTTCCGATGCAGCACGTTTCACTTCCCCGGGGGCACTCGCCATTTTGGAGATTTCGGAAAGCCCCCAGTATTCCCCTTGCTCAATGTGGTAGTTCACGAGCTTCATGCCCGCCTCGACCTTCAATTCAGTTGACAGGTCTTTTTTGGCGAGCAGTTCAAGCAGGTCCCTGCGCTCATTAGCATCTTTCGGGTCCATTGATTGAATGGCTTTTGATGCTGCCTCCTCTTTGATGATGAAAGGCAGGTCCGGGTGCCCGGACATTTCAAGAAGTTCCGAACGGCGCCTGTTTTCTGCAAGAGCCCCAATCTTGGAGCGTGCTGCATCATCAATGCTTTTCTCCGCCTTCTCGCTGACTTCCTTAGGGACCGTCGGGCCCCTTGAGATTGCCAAAAGCTCCTCGAATTTTCCCTGCTGCGTATAATAACCCACGAGTTTCAGGCCAGCGCTGACCCGGGCTTCCCTTGGTGCATCCGGGTTGTTGAGTATTTCGCGCAGGGTATCGTCGTCGCGGTCCCGGGATTTATCAATTAGATTGAAATACGCCCTGCTGATGCCCGCCTTGGCCGCATCCGTGACTTCGCGCGGCAATTCCCCATCTCCCGAGAGGATTGTAACGATTCGGCAATGGCCTTCCCGAACAGCTGACTCGACTACGCGGGTGCCCAGCTCAATTTTGAGTTCTTTTGGAACAGATTGGGATTTGAGCATCCGGGTAAACTGGAAAACCTCGTCCCCCCACATGGAGCGGTCGAGCTGGTCAGCTATCTTTTTTCCCACTGAAGAAAAATGCGTTCTTGCCTCTGCTTTCCATTTCTCAGGAAGCTCCTTGTCTTCAGAAATGTGGATGAGCTGCGAGAAATGGTACACTGATGCGCATCTTTCGATTACTTCAAGCAACTTATGAAAAGCCAGCTCCCTTTCTGCCTCCGGCACCCCTAGGGTTTTGGCTATCCCATGCAGGTTATAGGCTGCGTAAGGCTGGTGGTTGTTGGCAAGCAGCTCAATCATCTTTTGGATTGTCGTGCTGAGAGGCACTGAGGCAACAGCCTCGGGGTTCAGCTCGGGTTTTTCGTGGATTTGCAAAAGTATTTTGAAAAAGGCAAACAAATCATCGCCAATAAGTTTCCCGGCCGTAAGCTTCTTGTTCAAATCCTTTATTGCCTGGGCCCTTATGCTGGAATCGCTGTGGTATGCCAAAAATAATTCTGGATTTTCGATTTCTTTAGCCACGAGAACCCCCCCATTTTACTTCTCGGATAAACGTTATAACCCATTCTCCATTTAGCATTCTCCATTTAGATTACCGGAATGCCCCGCCATTCTTTCCGCCGTTCCTGTGGTGTGGAAGCTGGCGCCCGGCATCATTGCGCCGCGAGTTGTTCCCGGTTGATATTGGAGCAGACTTATCCCAGTAGTATTGCCACATCCGCTCGAATTCCTTCAAATCGCGCATATCGCCCCTTTCAAGACCGAACTTCAGCTCTGTGAGAACCTCGTGGTTCTCCGCCAAGCCGCCTTTCGTCAGGTTGCTTGAGCCGAAAAGGACAGTTGTTCCGGCCTTGTACCTGAATGTGAATATCTTCGGGTGGAAAGTGGAACTCGGATTGTTTGCATGCTTGAAAATCCTCGCTTTCACCTTATCTGGAAACTCGGACCCGAACTTTGCAAGAGCCCTGAAGACCTGCTCGTGCTTCGCACCGTAATCGAGGCCCGTGATGATGCTGAAGAAGTTGTTCCCGCTCACGTGGGCCCTTACGGCGTCTTCAATCATTCTGAAGCCCCCCAGGGACGTGTAGCCGACTAGGAATTCGACTGCGAACGGTCTTCTCGAGAATAGTGAGTTAACAACTTCAATCAGGGGCTTGTGCTCGTCGGGCTTGATTTTTATAAGGTCTGGGTTCTGCCAGTGAACAGTCGCCTGCATGCCTACTCTACTATGCACTTAAGTAATAAAAACATGCCGCAGTTTCATCTTGATTTCAGGTATTCGTTCCAGCTTTTTATTGAGAGGTCGCCTTCTCGGTAGCAGCAGATTGCGTCAACGAAAAGATTCGCGCACTGGGCATTGGTGATTAGCGGAATCGAGAAGTCCGCTGCTGACCTTCTTATATAGTAGTCATTGGTGAGCTCCTTCTTCTCATTGCTTTTCGGGATGTTTATTATCAGGTCGAGCCTTCGCTCTGCGATGTAAGTCTTGACATTCGGTTCCTGCTCTTCAAGTGGCCAGTGGAGGACGTTCATCTCAACCCCGTATCGCCTGTAGAAGTCCGCGGTCCCCTGTGTTGCGAAAAGCTCGTAGCCGTTGTTCCTGAGTTTTCTCACTGACGAGAGAAGGCGGGACTTGTTTGTTATGTCCCCGGAGGAGATGAGAACGCTTTTCTTCGGGAGCTTGAAGCCTGTCGAGAGAAGGGACTTTAAGAAAGCCTCCTGGACAGTTTCCCCGAGGCAGGCAACTTCCCCGGTCGAGGCCATTTCAACCCCGAGAACAGGGTCTGCACCTCGAAGGCGGGTGAACGAGAATTGAGGCGCTTTTACCCCAACGTAGTCCAGGTCGAAAGCCCGCATGTCCTCCCTCTCAATCCGTTTCCCCATGATTGCCTTGGTCGCGAGCTCGATGAAATTTATCCCGTAGACTTTCGAGACGAATGGGAAGCTCCTTGAAGCCCGGAGGTTGCACTCTATCAGCTTTATGTTATTCTCTTTTGCGAGGAACTGGAAGTTGGCCGGGCCCGTGATTTTCAGGTGCTCGACAATCAGCCTGCTTATGTGCTTTATCCTCCTGAGAGTCTCGATGTAAAGTTTTTGAGCAGGGGTGACGAGGGTCGCATCTCCGGAGTGGACGCCCGCGTTCTCCACGTGCTCGGAAATCGCGTATGCCTTTATCTCGCCCTGGAACGCAACGAGGTCCATGTCAATCTCCTTTGCGTTTGTGATGAATTTGGTGAGGACCACTGGGTGCTCGGTTGAGAGCTTCGCTGCCCTCTTCAAGAACTTCTCCAAATCCTCTTCGCCGTAAACAATGCCCATCGCAGAGCCGCTGAGAACATAGGATGGGCGGACGAGAACTGGATAGCCGACGTTTGAGCAAAACTCCTTTGCCTGTTTCAGGTTAGTGAGCTCTTTCCACTCTGGCTGGTCGATTTTGAGATTGTCGAGAATCCCGGAGAACTTGTGGCGGTCCTCCACTTGGTCGATTGCCATTGGGTCGGTCCCGAGAATTTTCACTCCGCATTTGCTCAGTCGGAGGGCGAGGTTGTTCGGGATTTGCCCGCCAAAGGAAACTATCACCCCGCGGGGCTTCTCCTTGTCGCAGATGTCCAGAACTCGCTCGAGCGAAAGCTCGTCAAAATAAAGCCTGTCGCTTTCGTCATAATCTGTGCTCACTGTTTCCGGGTTGTAGTTTATCACAACTGAAGGAATCTTCTCTTTCCGAAGGGCCTTCGCGCACTCGACGCAACACCAGTCGAACTCCACGCTCGAGCCGATGCTATATGCGCCGCCCCCGAGAACGATGACCCCCCGCTCGTTCGGCTTAACAACAATGTCATCCTCCGAGCCGTTGTAGGTGAGGTAGAGGTAATTTGTCCTGCAGGGGTATTCCGCTGCAAGCGTATCGATCTGCTTTGTGGCTGGGAGAACCGAATATTTTTTCCTAAGAGCGCGGATTTGCAATTCCGACTTTAAGTCGTCTTTTTTCAGAACGCACTTTGCAATCTGCCTGTCCGAGAACCCGAGCTCCTTTGCAGAGCGGAGGAGAACCGGGGCGATGGGAGCTGCTGACTTCTTTTTCAGTTCCGCCTTCATACTCGCTATGCTCCCGAGCTTATGGAGGAACCACTTGTCGATGTTGGTAAGCTTGAAAATTTCATCAACGGAATGCCCCTGTTCGAGAGCCTTGACGATAGCGAAAATCCTCTTGTCTGTCGGCTGCTCGAGCTCTTTTTTCAAATCCTTGAATTCGAATTTGTTTTCAGTCAAGCTCATGCTCGGGTTTATCATTCTCACTGCTTTCTGGAGCGCTTCCTCGAATTTCCTTCCTATCGCCATTGCTTCCCCCACGCTTTTCATCGAGCTCCCTATTTCTGTCTCAACTCCTTTGAACTTCTCGCTGTCCCAGCGCGGGAATTTTACAACTATGTAATCGAGCGCTGGCTCGAAAAACGCCTTCGTGACCCCTGTCACTGGGTTCGGGATTTCGGTGAGGAGCTTTCCCAATGAGAGTTTCGCTGCAATGAAAGCGAGCGGATAGCCTGTCGCTTTGGAGGCAAGCGCGCTCGACCTCGAAAGCCGGGCGTTCACCT
>JBDRJJ010000174.1:0-3188 GCA_043815135.1 Microcaldota archaeon
CCGTTAGCTTTACTACCGGCCCTTCGATGGAATCACAGGGGGACACTACGCATCCCTTCCCGGGCCTCTCTATTCGCATCTGTGTTCCTATTGCGACGAATTGGTCCAGGATGTGCATCGTTGCCGGGTGTATCGCCTTTGCAGCAATGCCAGTCATCCTGCTTCTCCCATATCTGAGCCTGAATCCCCCCTTTGCCGAAGGGTAAGCGAATATGGGCCTCCCAGCGACAATATCATCGAGGAACTTTGCGTTCGGCTTAATCTCAGAATCGCCCCCCTTCTTCGGGGCCTTTACAATCCCCTCCAGCCAATCCCAATCCAAGCCAACTTTCCTCGTGTATTTAAGCACCTTGCTCGCTTTCTGTGCAATCCCCTCGCCGATGACAAGCGCAATTCCCCCCCTCACCCTGTTCGTTTCCATGCCGGGGACGTCCTTGTAGACCGAAACCTCGAATTCCTCCGTTGGGTCTCCGTCAATGCACACGGGGCAGTTCTTGACGATATGCCGGATTTCGTCCTCAGTTGGTTTGTACTGCAGCCTCGCCCCCCTCGCGTCATAAAGGTAAACCTCCTCGATATATCTCTCAAGAGCGGTCTCAGTAGGCCTGTATGCAGATACCCCCATCTGGAGCCTTGCAATGTCCGCGAGCACTACGCTAAGCGCAGCGACAGTCCCCCCTGCCGACCTGATGGGCCCTGCGAAATAAATGGACAGGTATTCGCTTCCATCAGGGTTCTTGTTGATTTTGATCCTCGCTATCCCCTCAGTAGGGGCTACGAGCACTCCCTCGGTAAGTATTGCCACGCCAGTTCTTACGGCCTGATCAATCAGCGCTTCAAGGTTCCCCTTCCCGTAGTTCCCAGCGAGAATACTTTTTACAATATCGAAGGCAACGAATTCCGAGGCCTTTTCAGCCTTCAGCCTCCTGATTTCCTCGCTAACCCCTTTTGGGCCAACAATCCCTTCAACTCTCGCCGCCATGTCCTGTGCAGGGATTATTTCAACCTCTGGGCTAGGGTCCCAATTGGTTTTTCTCGCCTCGTTTGCAATAGCGTATGCGGATTCGAAGCGTTTTTGCAATTCCTCAAAATATTTCTCCATGGAAATCATCAGGTCTCAATCCCATCGACTGAAAAATCAAAGTTTCGCATCTTGCCGGTTTTTAATTCATAGACTGGCATTATGCATGGGCTCGGCACGTGCCCCTGTTTTACCTGGAAATCAGTCCTCCCCTGCCATGTTCCTGAGTTCACAAGCGAAACGCCCCTGTAGAGCATATACCCATTCTTATGGACGTGGCCCATGTGGACAATATCCGGAAGTTCAGATATAACCAGATAATCTTTCTCCTCTGGGACAATGGGGTTGTCCCCGTAAATAGGGCTCAGGTGCCTTCTCTTCATGAGTTCGAGCATCGGCTTCTCTGGGTGCAGGTAATCGCACCCCTGGGTGGCAGCAATAATAGAATCAAGCGAGGTCCCGTGATACACGAGCACCTTTAAGTCGGCGATGCTGACGTATGTGGGGTTTCCTATTGGATGAACGTTTGTCATGTTGCAGGCCTCCCCCATAATCTCTTCCGAGAGCTTCGGCTGAGGCTCGGCTCTCCTGACGGCATCGTGGTTGCCTGGCGAGACAACCACCTCGATGTAGTCTGGAAGCTCTGAGAGGAATTTGGCCAGGAGCGAGTACTGCTCATAGACGTCCTTCACGATAAGCTCGTTTTCCTGCTTCGGGTAGACCCCAACTCCATCTACAATGTCTCCCGCTATCACAACATACTTTACTTTCCCGGCAGCCTCCCGGCTTCGCTCGTTTCCGGCCCCGCCATTCAACCACTGGGTCATATGGGCGAAATTCTTTTCTAGGAAATACCTGCTGCCGAAATGGATGTCTGAGAGAAATGCAATCGAGAGGTCTTCCTCCCCCCCAATCTTCTGCTCCTTGACCGGAAGGTCGGGCCATACAATGTCCTCTGCAATGAGAAATGGATCAGAAATCCTTCCATCCACCCCAACCACCTCGTCCAGAAGCAAAGTGTTTGCTTTTTCAAAGCATGAGTGCTGTTTCTCTTTCCGGTCGTCGAGGGCCAGCACCTTTGCTGAGCCGTGCTCGTCCTCGATTTCAATAAGCAGGTGGCCTTTCTTAGTCTTCCTTTTGGAGTTTATTATCCCAACTAGTCTTACCCGCGCTCCATTCCCGTATCCTGCGAGCGACTTGGTCGTGGCAGTTGGATTCGTATGGACCCGGCTCCTAAATATCTTCTCCGTTTCCCTGAACCTGCTTCGAAAATAGTTCACAAAATCCTCGACGTTTCCAACGCATCTTGATTTGCCGCTCACGTCGCTTCCCTTTTCAACAGAGAGCCTGGCAGGATATTCTGCTGCGACGGCCTTGAAGTTCGAGCTGCGGATGACCTCAACAGGAAGCGGTATCTTCTTTTCTTCGCTTTTTATGACGAGCGAGCTTATCCTCTCGGCAGTTATGACAAAATCATTCCCTTTCAGGAGCTTATCCACCAGGTCTTCCAGGTTCTCGGCCTTCTTCAGAAACTCTAGCGCATCTGGAGATAAGATCATATCCGCTTGGTTTATCCTCTTAACGGCTTCTTCGAAGTCCAACGTACCTACCTCCCGGACCAGGGGCGCCCCGCCCCCGCGGGTCTCGGGGCCTATTGTGGCTTCCTAAACTAACTCCCCCTTATCGTCTCAAGGGCAGAGAGAATAGTCCATATCTGGGTCCTCGCGTGGATTGGCATGTTTATGTCCTCGCTGACCTCGCTTAGTAAATAGATTGCAGAGCTAGCCTTGACAACTGGTTCGTCTTCGGTGGATAGTCTGTCCTTCGCGTCCTTGACGTTTTTCCTAATGTTCTTCGGTATGGACGAGTCATTCACGAGATTCTCCATAAGTGTAACAATCTGTTTTATCTGCTTTTCGTGATCGACCATGGGCACACCTCCTCCTTCGCTAACAACAGCGGGCCCGACGGGATTTTCCAAGTCCCGCGAGGTCTTGCTGAACCCCGCCAACTTTTTTCTTTTGGGACCCAACCCTCGTTTTCTTTGGGCGTTCGTCGCCCTTTCTTTTGGGGTTGATACAGACCTTTTCTTTGGAAAGAAAAGGGATGTATTTTTGAACCCGCGACCTACAGCTTTTTTCGTGAATTCCAACAATTCGCTTAGAAG
>JBDRJJ010000175.1:0-2676 GCA_043815135.1 Microcaldota archaeon
TCATTGTTTTCTACTCGTTCCTGTATTACTTGTCCGGCCCGCTTGGGGAGATAAACCCGCTCCTGGGACTCGCGGAGCTGTGGGCGCTCCTGTTCGCCCTGGTTCTCGCAATTGCAAAATATAAGATGCCCTCGCTCAAGAACACTGTCGCGGTTATTTCAAGCGCCGGGGTTGGCGCATTGTTCGGAATCTCGCTCGATGTGCTTCCTGCAGTGCTTTTCATCGTGGGACTATCGGTTTATGATGTTATAGCCGTATTTTACACAAAGCACATGCTCACGATGGCCCGCGAGATGGGGAAGAGGCAGATGTCGTTTTCAGTCAGCGTTGAATCTGTGGAGAAGAGGAAGGCGACTCCTGAGGAAAAAGAGAGAATGACGAAGGAAGCGGAGGCGAAGCGCAAGGCAGAGATTAAAGAACTGAAGGCCTCTGGGAAGAAGGTTCCGGCTGCTTATGCGAAAGTCGGACCCCCTAAAGAGTACGTAGAAGAGAAGAGGCACCTCGAGCTCGGCACTGGGGATATGGCGATTCCGCTGATGCTCGCAGTTTCAGTGCTTAGGTTTGGGGGAATCGGGCTTGCCCTCGCAACCGTAGTTGGAGCGTGCGCAGGGCTTTACTTCACGCTTGATTATGTGTTCTCAAGAAAGACTTTCCTCCCCGCTCTTCCGCCGATTTCAGGGGGGGCGCTGCTCGCTCTTGCGATTGGGTGGATTGCAGGGCTCTAAATTCGTTTTCTGACGAACAGAATACTTTTTAATACTCAGTGATAATAGTGTTCTTTCCCCTTGGCCCCGCCGAGGGAGGAGGCGCTTTCGATGGCTGAAGAACGAGACCTGTGGGAAGAGACTCTTGTTAGGATTGAAGAAGTGAAGGGTTACCTTGAGATAAGCAAGGGGATGTTCGAGTACTTGAGCCACCCGCAGAGGGTGATAACTGTTTCTTTGCCAGTTGAGATGGAAAATGGGGAGGTTCGCGTTTTTACCGGGTATCGGTCCCAATATAATGATGTGAGGGGACCTTTCAAGGGGGGTTTCAGGTATCACAATATGGTTACCCAGAACGAGGTAATCGCTCTTTCAGCCATGATGACCTGGAAGTGCGCGGTTGTGAACATTCCGTTTGGGGGCGCAAAGGGCTGAGTCATCGTGGACGTCGCGAGCAAGACCAAGAGGGAGCTCAAGAGGCTCACGAGAATGTACACGTTGGCCCTCCTGCATGATATCGGTCCGGAGAGGGACATCCCGGCTCCGGATGTGAACACGAATGCGGAAACTATGAGCTGGATGATGGACACGTACAGCAAGGCAAAGGGGTATAATGTTCCTGCTGTTGTCACCGGGAAACCATTGAGTTTAGGCGGGTCGCTCGGGAGGACTGAAGCAACTGGGAATGGAGTCGTGATGGTTAGCGCGGAAGCCATGAAGCATCTCAAGATGGAGCCGAAGAAGACGCGGGTTGCGATACAGGGGTTCGGGAACGTGGGAAGCCATGCAGCACTGTTTTACAAGAAGATGGGATGCAAGGTCGTTGCAGCAACTGACTCGCACGGGGGAGTTTACAACCCGGATGGGCTGAATGTGGACGCGATGTTCAAGCACGCCCTGGAGCACAGGAACCTGGGGGACTATAGTGAAAAGGGGGCGGAGCCAGTGGACAATAAAAAAATATTCGGCCTGGATGTCGAAGTGCTCGCGCCGTGCGCCATCGAGAATGTCATAACAAAGGACAACGCCGGGAGCATTAAGGCGAAAATAATAGCAGAAGGGGCGAACGGCCCCGTGACTGCGGACGCTGACCAGATAATAAACGAAAAGGGGATTTTTGTCCTTCCGGACATCCTTGCAAACGCCGGGGGAGTGACTGTCTCGTACTTCGAGTGGGTGCAGGGCTTGCAGCAGCATTACTGGACGCTTGAGGAGGTCAACGGGAAGCTCGACAGGATTATGAAACAGAGCTTCAGGGACACCTTCGAATACTCCAAGAAGTATAAGGCGGACATGAGGAAGGCTGCCATGATACTTGCAGTGGACAGGGTGAAGAAGGCTGCGAAGGACAAGGGGATATTCTTCTAAAGAAAAAACGGAGGGCTTCGAAGCCCTCTCCTGTTTTTATTTTTGTTTGGAACTCAGTGCTGGTAAGGGGTCCAGACCTTGATGTTGCTGTCTAGGCCGGATGGGACTTCTGAGTAGAGGGAATCAACGCTAAGCTGCCCTATTTCCCTTAATGCCATGTCGCGTATCTTGGGATCGTCGTGATTTTGGAGCTTAATCAGGTGGAGTTTTGACAAGCCGCCAATTCTTACTCCGCCCTTAAAATTTCGGTCATCGCTTTCCTGGGCAAAGTGGCCGAGGGAACGTATAGCATCTTCCGAACCCTTTGAGCCGAGCCTCCCAAGCTCGTGAATGGTCAGGGCTATGACTTCATCGCTCACTCTTTGCCTCGATGTTTTGCACGTTATTACATTGGCTATTAGTATGTCTGCAAGTGTTCCTCTCGGGCCAGTGGGCGCCCAGGTTATGCCCTCGGTTTCGCCCAATGCCTTCAATAGCCGCCTTGCGTTCTCGATATCCTGATTTTTTCTTAGGGCCGCTTCCTTGAGCAGTGCGAGCAATCTATGTGGGTTTTCAGACGAGTTGTACAAAGCCTTAAGTCTGTCTACTTCTGGTTGTCTGATTT
>JBDRJJ010000176.1:0-2519 GCA_043815135.1 Microcaldota archaeon
TTTTCTATTGATAATTCTTCTACTTCTTCCTGAGAAAGCTTCCGTTTCCCTATTTCCTCGCCCTCCTCGAGCTTCACGACTTTCCTTCTCGTTGCCTGGAAAAACTGGAAGAACGGGAGGTAAACGATTTTGTCGCTGACAAAGGACTTGTGCTCTGTGGGCATCCGGACGTTCTCAAACATCCATCCCTCATAGCGTTCGAGCTCCCTGAGTTCCTTCCCGAAAATTATCTTCGAGACAGTCCTGAATGCTTTCTCTATCTGCGGGTCCAAATCATTCACCAATTATATCGACAATCGAAGGGAGCGTCTTCTTTCTCATAATTGTCTCCCTCAGCTCGTCAATCAGCTTATCCCTCAATCTCGCGTACTCGTCTTTAGGGAGTGCAATATTCCCAATCAAATTCCTCTTCGTTCTCTGGTTAAACGAGAACATGCACCCGTTGCACTCCTCGAGGTTTGCGACATAATAGCAGTCTGTTGCAATATACGTTCTCAAAGTGTCCATGCATCTCGTCTGCTGGTATATCTCATACCCCTTCAGCACATACTGGCACTCCCCGACCCAGCTGCACCCGAAAAGCGAGTTCCCGTACCTCGTGTCACAAGAATACCCGATGTATTTGCTATCGTAGATATCGGACGATTTGTAGATGAAGCTTGAGTTCAGGCACAGGTCGGAGTCATACACTTCGGTGCTCTTCCCTCTGAATATGTTCCCCCCATAGTAGAGCTTCTCCCCAAGAGCCTGAACTGCCGAGTCTATGTCCTTAATGTCGTTTATGCCGAGCTTCTCCTTTCTCATTCGTGAGTTGAACTCTTCCATTTCATCATTTGAGAGGAACTTCGCGCTTTTGCAGAACGGGGCACTCGCAACAACAACGCTTTTCCCGGAAATCGCGGATTTCCGCTCGAGGCGCTTTTCCAGGTATTTCGTGAGATACCCCGCGTAACCATCTAGCTCCCCAATCTCCCCCCTAAGGACGACCCTGCACGTGTCCTTCCAGGCTTCGTTTATTGCCTTCAATCCAAAACTCGCTTTCTCGTCCTCCATTCATTCACTCCCGGTTCTTCGGACACAGCCTAAATTGAAAACGTTATGGCTCAATCGCTTCTCCCCATCTAACCGGTTTGCCATCTCCCCAAGCACCAGCTTCTTAACTTTCGCATATGCCTCTTTTCCAACTTCGACATTCCCGATGGCATATCTCATCGATTTTACATTCGAGCAGAACATGCACTCCTGCAGGTTGTCGCAGTTGTGGCAGAAGTAGCAGTCCGAGCAGTTGTTCGAATGACTCACCTCAAGGCACCTCACCAGATTTTCGGATTTATAACACTTCAAGCAGAATTTCGAAGAAAAGATGAAGTCACAGCCAAAAATACATTCAGATTCGCGCGGCCACAAGCAGTAAGCGCAGTATTTCGATTTCACTGCTCCATCCGCAAGGTAACAGAAGCTCGACTCGCCATAGAGCGACGTCTTCTCCACGTTCATCGTTTGGCCGTGACCCACAACCGGGCAATACGCTGAGATTGGCTTGAGAAATTTCTGGGAGTTGGATAGCGTTAACTCCTCGACGTCTTTTTCATCGAGGTGCTTATGCGCGAATTCTTTCACCTCATCGAGATTCATGAGCCTGTTTTTTGTCGCCTGGAAGAACGAGAAATAAGGCAGGTAGATGGGCTTCCCGCTGACTATCGATTTCTGTTCGGTGGACATCCGGACATTCTCCTGGAGCCACCCGGCATAGGAATGCAAACCCACCAACTCTTTTCCCAGGAGCACTTTGGTAAGCGACCTGAATGATTTTTCGAGTTCTTCCATGTCAACCACTTATGACCTGCTCGATGGACGGCACCGACTTTTTCTCCCCGAGTGTCTCCCGGATTTCCCCGACCAGCTTCTCCCTCAACTTTTCGTATTTTTCTAAAGAAAGCTGCACATTGCCAATCATGTTCCTCTTGCTCTTCTGGTTGAAGGAGAACATGCAGTTGGCGCATGATTCGAGATTGGCGACATAATAGCAGTCGCTTACGCTGATCGAGTGAAGCGTTTCAAAGCAGCGGGTTTGCTCGAAAACCTGGGAACATTTTATCAAGTAATGCGAACCGCCGCCCCAGTTGCACCCGAACAGGTATTCGCTTTTCCTGATATTGCACGTATAAGCGACATATTTGTCATCGTAGACGTCAGTGCATTTATAGACGAAACTCGAATTGAAGCAGCAATCCGAATCGTGAACTTCCATGCTGTTTCCCCGGATGATGTTCCCCGAGTAGCAGATTTCCCCGATGCTCCCAAGAATCGAGTCTATGTCCTTCAGGTCGTTTATGTTTAGTTTTCTTTTCTTCATGTTATTGTCGTATTTGGCAGCCTCGTCATCGGATATGAATTTCGCACTTTCGCAGTACGGCATTGGAGAAATCGAGATCTCTTTTCCGGAAATGGAAGAAACGATTTCCCTTTTCGGGTCGACGTACTGGGAAAGGTAATCCTCGTAGTCCTCCAGGTTCCCG
>JBDRJJ010000177.1:0-4179 GCA_043815135.1 Microcaldota archaeon
TTTGGCTGGCATGTGATTGAAGTGGACGGCCATAACATCCAGCAGATTATACGTGCTTGCGAGGAGACAAAGAAAGTCATCGAGAGGCCGACAATGATAATCGCCCACACAATTCCCGGAAGGGATGTTTCGTTTATGGAATTTCTAGTAGAATGGCACGGTAAGCCCCCTGGAGACAAGGAATTTGGACAGGCCCTGGAAAGCCTTGGGCAAGAGAGGAAATTCTACGGTGATGGCTAATGGCGAGCAAGGTATCCCCAGAAATGTATCTCATCGAGAACCTTTCCAGCCCGCAGGCTAGAAAACCGAGCAGGGACGGCTTCGGCAAGGCCCTTGTCGAGCTTGGCGAATCGAACCCAAACGTCTGGGTGATGACAGCCGACGTTTCCGAGAGCACGCGCACTCACTGGTTTGCCGAGAAATTCCCAGAGCGCTTCGTCCAAGTGGGAGTTGCCGAGCAGAATCTCGCAGGAGTTGCAGCGGGAATCGCTTCATGCGGGAAAACAGTTTTCATCTCAGCATATGGGGTCTTCTCCCCTGGGAGGAACTGGGACCAGGTTCGGGTTTCAATCTGCTACAACAACGTTCCCGTTCATCTTCACGGCTCTCATACCGGGGTCACTGTCGGACCGGACGGAGCCTCGCACCAGGCGCTCGAGGACATTGCAATCACCCGCGTTCTCCCGAACATGACAGTGGTCGTTCCAGCGGACCTCGAGGAGGCAAGAAAGGCGACCCTCGAGCTTTCCAAGCTTGCGCGCCCATCCTACATGCGAACAGCGAGAGAGAAGATGCCGCTGTTTACAACTGTCGGGACTCCTTTCAAGATAGGGGAGGCAAATGCTCTTCGCGAGGGCCTTGACATGGCGATTTTCGCCTGCGGCCCGCAAGTCTACGAGTCGCTTATAGCAGCAGAGGAGCTTGAGAAGGAAGGGATTTCCTGTGCCGTCGTGAATTTCCACACAATCAAACCAATTGACCGGGCAGCTATTGTCTATTGGGCGAAGAGAACGGGGCTCGTAATGACGGTGGAGGAGCACCAGGTCCATGGGGGGCTTGGAAGCGCGGTAGCCGAAGTCCTTACCGAGGATTACCCGTGCCCCCTCGTGAGGCATGGGATTTACGACGAGTTCTGCCAGTCAGGCGACCCGCTCGAGCTTTTGAAGGAGTATTCCCTTGACGCTCCCGGCATTGCAAGATACGCGAGGAGCGCGTGTGCCAAAAAGAAGAGGTGAGATGATGAAGTTCTTCCTGGATACGGCTAATGTTGAGGACATAAGAAAGGCATCCGAGCTGGGTGTTGTCGACGGGGTGACTACGAACCCCACCCTGATTGCAAAAGAGGGGCGGGCCCAAAAGGAAATCATCAAGGAAATCGCGAAAATCATGAAGGGCCCGATCTCAGTTGAGGGCAACGGCTGCACGTGCGAGGAAATACTACGCGAGGCGGAAGAATTCGCAAAATGGGCACCCAACGCAGTGGTGAAAATCCCCATGACGAAAGAGGGCATAAAGGCGGTCCGGGTTCTTGAGAAAAAAGGCATCCGAACAAACGTCACCCTCGTTTTCTCCGCAAACCAGGCCTTGATTGCCGGGAAAGCAGGCGCGTCCTTCGTGTCTCCATTCATCGGGAGGCTGGATGACAACGGCCAGGTTGGGATGGACCTCATCCAGGACATTGTGCAAATATATAAAAACTATGGCTTCAAAACGGAAATCATCGTGGCGAGCATTCGGCACCCGATACACGTGCTCGAGGCAGCAAAACTGGGCGCGCATATCGCGACAGTGCCTGCAAAAGTGCTCGAGAGCATGTGGTGCCACCCGCTGACAGAAGCAGGGATAAAGCGGTTTTGCGAGGACTTCAAGAAGACCGCAAAGCTCTAGGAGGTGTGAGAATGGTTGAATTCGACGAAAAAACGCAGGGCCTGTACGCCATCATAGCAGCAATAGTCGTTCTTTTTGCTGCTGCAATGGACCAACTGATGGTTTCGCTTGTAATAGCGGTCCTTGCTCTAGCGTCTCTTGCAGCGTATATGTTCCTGCACGCGAACGAGACGGACAAGAAGAAGGGAAAGAAGTAATCAGCACCTTCCTCGAGCTAGATACGGCCTGTAGTGTGCTGCCATCTGCGGCTTGGACTTGCTAGTTCTGCCCTGCGCGAGTCCAACTCCCTTTGGCGACCTCCAAGCGGGCCAAATATTTTTTCCAAACGCCATTTTCTCTTTCTGAATGTCAGCTTTTCCATACTGCAGTCCAGAGTCGTAAGTCTGTTTTTTCCTCTTCGGCTCTGCGGCTTTCGGATGAACCACGAAAACCCTGCAGTCCATATTGTCAAGAACTTTACCCACTTCCGTCTTTTGGCCTTCAAACAAAACGCCATACATAATTGAAAATATCGCTGCCCCGGCGACAACTGAAACCCCGGCAAATATAGCTTCGCTTCTGATTTTTCGCCCCTCCCGTGTTGCATCCGCGAGGCGCCCATCCCGCATTGCCTGGTTCCGCCTCCTATACGCTCCGGCAACACCCAAACTAAACAAAAGAAGGCTGAGTGCGGCAGTAGTCTCTCCGCTTGCAAACACCCACTTTAAATTCCCCTCACCTTCAAGAAACTTCCCGAACGTGTACTCCGATTTAACCTGCGCTGCAGACGCTTTCATTGCACTGTCAATATCCACACACGGGAGCTGCTCAGGCGTCAAGTAAATCCTCGCAACCCAGCCATTCGAGTCCTTGTCCACGTTCACGGAGTCTATTTTCCCTTCCCACTCCATCTGTCTCATCTTCGTCTCGAATCTCTCCGCAACCTCTATTTGCACCGAGCTTTGGGGAGAATTTGCAGGGCTAGGGGTAGTTAGCGTCAAAACCGCAGTGGCAATTGCAGGAATAATGCCCATATCGTCCCCTCAGAATTAGCAATATATTATGGATTAGCCCCTACTTAAGGTTTCGCTTTTTGTCCTCAGCCCGCTTTCTTGAGGTTCAAGAGCGATTCGAGCCTCTTTGCAGTCAAGGGATGTGTCATGAAGAACTCCATCTTGCCCTTCCCCTTCTCCTGCTCTATTGCCTTCCTGAGTCCCTCGTCGTCTCCTTTTCCAATCGCGTTAGCTATCTCGCGGGCCCCGCTCGTAAAATTCTCAGGTTCAGCAACGTAAAAAGCTCGCATCGTTTTGTCCTGCTGGGGGGCGACCTGCGGCCTCGGGGCATACGTGATTTTCACGAGTGCCCTCATCAGGTTGTCCGGTTTCCCTGTTGCATAAGCCGAATAAGCGTCAGCGTAATATTCCCTTTTTCTCGATAGCCAAAGCACGAGCAATGTCCCGAGGAACTGGGCAACCATTGCCCCGAAGAAGGCAGCAAGCATCGAGCCGAGGCCCCTGTCCCGGTCTCTTCCTGAGCCGAAGAAAAGCACAATATAGAAAAGCATTACTGGGAGTGCGCTTGCAACTGTCATCACAGCGACATCCCGGTGCTTTATGTGGCCCATCTCGTGAGCAAGGACAGCTTCAATTTCGCCCTTATCGAGCACATTCAACAAACCCCTGTGAACAGCAATCCCGGAGCTCCCCTGGGTTCTCCCGAAGGCGAATGCGTTGGGGGTCGGGTTCTCGACGACATAAATTTTAGGTTTCGGAAGCCCCGCCTGCCTTGCGAGCTGCTCAATCGTCTGATGCAAAAAAGGCTCCTCGCTCTGGCTCACTTCTTTCGCCCTTGTAATAATCTTTATCAGCGCAGGCCCGAACCACCACTGAATAAGGAGCATTATGAACGAGAGGCCAACTGCAAACCAAATCCCGCCCCCGCTCCCAGTATACCAGAGCAAGACCGCGATTATTCCGGCAATAACCGCGAAAACCAGGCCCATCGTGATTATTTGGATTGTCTCAAGCTGCCTTAACCCAGAAACGTTTTGCATTCCCCCACCCCTAACTAAATGTTCTGCTAACTTTTCTCTTCTCATCCTTAATATTTCTTTCCTCTTCGTCGTTAACGGATCCGACGATGGCTAGATATCATTTTATTACTTTCTTCACAAATAAGTTCCAATGTTTGACGCTAAATCTTTCATCGAGAAATCCAACGCCGAGATGCAGAAGCAGATAGGCAAGGAGAGGGCGCTTGTTGCAATCTCTGGCGGAGTTGACAGCACCGTCTGTGCGGTACTCGTGAGCAAGG
>JBDRJJ010000178.1:0-7658 GCA_043815135.1 Microcaldota archaeon
TTAATAAATTCTATATTATAAACCTTTCTGTTCGGTGGTGGGTTTGCCAGATTCTTTCAAGGAAATTTTATCTCGAGAGTCAGTGTTCCTCAAAAGAGATGTTTTATCTCCCCATTACATTCCCGGGAAACTGCCACACCGCGAGAAGGAAATCGAAAAGATTATGAGGGCTGTCTCCCCGGCGCTGAAAGGCGAGAAGCCGAGGAATTTGTTCATTTACGGGAAAACGGGTACTGGGAAAACGAGCACGGTGAAATATGTGCTTGGGAAGCTCCACGATGAGGGGGGAGTGACTAAAGCTCCCGTATCGTACATCAACTGCAGGCTTTATGGCTCACGATACAAAGTGATGCAGAAGGTAATACAAGACCATATCCCGGAGTTCGCGAAACCCGGCTACGGCATATCGTTCTTCTACGAGAAGATGCTCGACTGGATTGAGGAGGATGGCAAAGAACTCATTGTGGTCCTCGATGAGATTGACATGGTGAAGGACCTGGATGACTTGCTTTATACGCTCACAAGGTCGAACGATGACCTTAAGGGGGGCGGAGTTTCACTTTTCGGGATATCGAACCGGCTGAATTTCAAGGAGAAGCTTGACCCGCGCTCGATGTCTAGCCTCCTTGAGACCGAGCTCGTCTTCTCGCCGTATAACTCCAAGGAGCTCGTGTCGATTCTTGAGGAGAGGATCAAGACTGGTTTTGCCAAGGGGGCAGTTGATAGCTCTGCGGTTAATCTCGCTTCTGCGATAGCTGCGCAGGAGACTGGGGACGCAAGGTATGCGCTGAAGCTGCTCTTTAGGGCCGGCGAGATTGCAGACGAGAGGGGCGAGGTGCCGGTAAGCGATAGACACGTCGAGGAAGCCAGAAGAAGCGTGGATGAGGGGATTGCAACTGACGCGATAAGCACTCTCCCCGACCACCAGCAGATTGTCCTTTATGCGATTGCAAAATTATCTCTAAGGGGTTCGAGGTATTCGAGACTTGGAAGCGAGAACGGAAATGGCGAGAATTACCTTCTCTCCGGGGAGGTCTATGAGGACTACGTTGAAACCTCGAGGAAATTCCACAAGCTTGCAAGGAGCGCGAGGTGGTTCAGGCAGTACCTGAACGACTTGGAGATGCTCGGCCTCATAACGATGGTCGATTCTGGGAAAGGGCAGAGGGGGCACACGAGGTTCATAAAAATCGCTTACCCTGCTGAGAAAGTGAAGAACATTGTTGAGAAGCATTTGAGTGGCGAATGAGGGGAAGGACGTGAAGAGAAACCGAGACATTGGGATTGTTGATTTTTTGTTTGAGGCGGGGATGCTCAAGGATACTCCGAGGAGCGGATGGCTTACGATTGGAATTAAGAATCCTGAAAGCGTAGCAGAGCACTCGTTCAGAACTGCACTCATTGGGCTAGTTCTCGCGAAACTCGAAGGAGCAGATGAGGGAAGGGTGATGAAGATGTGCCTGCTCCACGACCTGGAGGAGACGAGGCTTGGGGATCTGCACACTGTGAACAGGGTGTATTTGGAAGAAAAAAGATATGCTTACGCCGATATTTTCAGAGGCTTGTTCTGTGAGAAAGAGATGAACGGGCTAGTGGAAGAGCAAAAGGCGCTGAAAACCAAGGAAGCAGTAATTGCGCGGGATGCGGACAAGCTCGAAATGGTTTTCCAGGCAAAGGAATACAAGGACCTGGGAAGGGAGTATGTCGAGGACTGGATTAAGAGCGGGATGGACGGATTGAGGACTGAAAGCGCGAAAAGGATTGCGAAAGAGGCTATTAAGCGGGATTCGAAGAACTGGCTTTTTAGGAAAAAATAACTCTTACTCCCCTTCCCTCCAGCTCAATACTATCAGGATTAGCGCAGTCCCTGAAGCTGTGAGGAGCAGGAAGCCGAACCTGCTCTGAAGAGAAAAAAGGCTAGATATTGCGTATAAAAGGGTGCCTGCCGAGATAGCGAGCCCGAGCCAGTGGGACCAGCCCCTGCTCATCAATAATCCATAGCCAGAGATTAGATAGGCGAGCACGGAAACTGCTTCAAACCCCAGTAGGCCAATCAATTCCCCCCCTATCGACTGAGGAGGTGCGTTGGAGAAAAAGAGGTCTTTGAGGATATTCACGAGAGCGAAGACGCCTTTGGCAGCAACAGCGAGGCCGAGGAGGATGAATAAGGCCCCGGCGGCCATCTGCTTCAGCGTGAGGAATGACTTCTCGCGGATTGCAACCGATGCCTCTGCCATTGCCTCGACGCAGTCGATGCACAGGTTTTTTTCGCCCACCCGTTCAAGGCAGATGTCACAGAACATGTTTCTGCAGAACATGCACGTGCCAACGGCATCTCTTTTTGGGTGGTTGATGCATCTCATGGTATCGCTTTTGAAGAATTCACCTGTTATACTTCTTCATCACTTGCCTTTTCTTCTTCTCGTAGATGTGCCTGTGTTTGCCGCAGCTTGGGCAGTAGTACGCTGTCTGCGTATTGAACACCTTTATATCGTCGGCACTCCGCAGGTCTGTGCTGTAGACCACTCGGCTGTCGTACCTCACTGACTTGCTTCTGCGCACCGTTCTTCCGCAGCCTGCGCACACCATTAGCTGGTCACTTCCTCTTCTGCTTCCCATTGAAAATCCCTCCTGCGCCCGATGCCCCCTTCCTCGTGAGCGACTTAACGCTCCCCAAGGGGGTTCCATCGAGCAAATAGATTTTGGACTCGTCTAATTTAAAGATTTTTTTATTCATTAATGGACCGTGGACCCCATCATGCGGGCTTCGGTTCAGCACCGCCCCGCCGGTGAGGGGGTTGAACGACGGAACGATTACGCATTTTGCCCCCTTCTTCAGTCCCGGATATCTCTCACGGGCTTCGCTTGAAAAGCCCCCGATGCACCACGCCTTGAGTATGCTCCTTCCCCCGAGCTTGTCAACGAGCTCGACGCATGGGTGCTGGTGCGCCATTATGATCGTGTTCTTTGACATTGCCTCCTCCGAGGGCCAAGCGTGCCCATGTAGATACGAGCAGGAGTCCGATGTGAATCCTCCTGCCAGGGATATCTCGACATTTGATGATCGGACGTATCGGCCCAGGTTGCCATCGTGATTGCCCGGAGTGACTACAACGCTAGCAAGCGCCGACACTTCATCGAAAAATACTGCGAGATCCCGGGTTTCCCCATACGGGGTATCGGGAACATTGTGCTTCACATCGCCTAGAAAAACGACCCGTTCTGGAGCGTATTCCTCAATAAGCTTTGCCACATGCGATAGCATTTCCCTCATCTGCGAGCCTACTCGGAGCCCTTTTCCGAATAGCTCGTGCTCTAGCCCGATGTGTAAATCCGCAAGAACTAGGGAGCCCCCCGCCATAAGGGCGGGGAAACCAGGAATGAACTTGAGCATCCTAACCCTTAATCCTGACCGCATACTTGCCGGGCGCTTTTGCGCCTATCTTCTTCGCAAGCTCGGACTTCTCTGGGTCGAATACCACTACATAGCTCGACCACTTGTCAGTGAGTTCGCTGCCGTTGCAGCCAGGGCATACGTGCCCCTCCGTGATTATGAGCCTGCAGTTCTTGCATGCCTTGTCGACCATAAAACCGCCTCTTTATTTGAGATTATTTCTTCAACCACTCGAGCTTGCCTAAGCCCTCTGGCCTCATAGTAAGCCCTGCCCTTGTCTCCGGGATTGTGGACTTGAGGCTGACCGTGGATATCTTCGCCCTGACCGGGTCCCCCTTCTTCAGAAGCTTCTTGCTCTCCTTCCCTATGAATGCCGGCACTTTCTTGTCGTAGGAGAGGAAATCGTTGGTAATCTGGGATAGGTGGACCAAGCCATCGAGCGGGCCCATCCGTACGAATACGCCGAACTCGACGACCTCGCTGACATCTCCCTCGACGATCTCGTTCACTTCTGGCATGAAAGAAAGTGCATCGAACGTAACCTTGTGGTACGCCGCCCCGTCTCCCGAATCACGGTTCCGTCGCTAACGTCCCGGACGTTCCATATCGAGAGCACGATTCCCAAGTCCTTGTCAACTATGCGCTCGTACTTCTCCCGCAGGAGGTGCACGAGCGTTGAATTCAGCTCCGTGGAGAAATACTTCGGGGGCACGCGAACCATGTCCGAAATTGTTGAAATCCTGTACATCAAACCACCCTTCTCGGTTCAGACGCAATCGAGCGTTGACCTTCCCTTGAGCACTATCGACTTAATCCCCTGGCTCTTGAGCCTCTTTCTTAATTCTGCATCATTCGTGCAGGCGATTGCGCTGTTTTTTGCGCAGTAGGAGACGACCCAATCATCAGCTTTCTCGTTTGTGCTGATGACTTCGGCCCTGTTTTTCTCGAGCACCCAAAGAGAGTATGCCGCTCCCTTCCCGACATCGCTCCGCTTCTTCGCAAGGCCCTTGAGCTCCTCGAGGATTGAGTTCGAGGTCACGAGCCTGAAGCCCCCTGGGAAGAGCTCGTATAGCCCGCCCATGGCATCAACTTTGAACTTGTATGCGCTCATGAGAAAATTGGCGTCAACTACTAGTATTTGCATTGCGTGTATATGTTCTATAAGAGAAGTATTTTAAAGTTTCTCGGAGCGACCTCGGAACCCGCCAGCCGGGCCGAACTCGACGATGAACCTGTTGTCATGTGCGTGCTCGACCACCTTGAAATCGCCTGTGCTTGCAGCCTCCTTGCCCATGGAGACGAAGTTTCGTATGTGTCCAGCCTGAAGCTTGAATTCTGATTCGGCCTTCTGGGTGTCAGCCCCCCTTTCCCTGAACTTTCCGATGAGCTCCCCGATCCTGCTTATTGCAGCCTCAACGCGGACTCCTGCCTCCTCGCACACAAGGGCAGCGATTTCCCTATCGCTCTTGCCCTCGATGAGAAGCGGCTTGAGGTTTTCGGGCAGCTGCTTTCCCTTGAATGATTCCACATGCTGCTGAAGCGCGTTCAGGAGCACGCCAAGCGCCTTGAGGTCCAAAGACAGCTCTTTCTCTCCGGCTTCGTCCAATCCAGAACGCTTGAGCTTGTGGAGAAGCAGGTCGAATTTCCCGGGCACTACTCCGAGGCTGTTGTTGATTTCGTTCTGGAATGTCGCGAGCCATATCCGGGCAGTCTCCTGTGAAGAGTCGATGGCTCTCTTCCCCCGCTCCCCCGTCTTCTGGTCCGGGCTGGCGCTAGTCCCAATCTGTCCTGCCTTAATATGACTGGCCAGTTTCATAGCAAATATTTTAACAGAACCAGTATATAAGATGGGATTATGGGAAGTAGGATAGAGCTCGAATTTGGAAAAACCGTCCATGAGAACGCATCCGATTACTACGAGCGGGCAAAAGAGCTTAGGAAGAAGGCAAAGAAGGCAGAAAAAGCGATTGAGGCCACCATGAAGGAGATGAACGGAGCGGAGAAGAAGAGCGACCCTGTTCCGAGAAGGAGCGTGAGAGTGAAGAAGGAGAAGAAGTGGTTTGAGAGATACCATTGGTTCGAGAGCGACGGATTCATGGTTCTCGCAGGCAGGGACGCGAAGCAGAACGAGGAGTTGGTTTGGAAGCAGCTCGGGGAGAGTGACCTTTTCTTCCACGCGGATATTCGGGGAGCACCAGCCACGATACTAAAAGACGGAAAGAAAGCCGCTGAAAAAGTTTTCACTGAGACCGCGCAGTTCGCTGGTTCATATTCGAGCGCCTGGAAAGCCGGCCTTTCAAGCGTTGACGTTTATTCTGTGGAGAAGTCCCAGGTCTCTAAGGAAGCGCAGGGAGAGTACCTGGGAACCGGGAGCTTTGTGATTTCCGGGAAAAGGAATTGGTTCAGGAATACCGAACTTGGGCTGAGAATCGGGGTCGACGAAAAGGGGGGGTTGCTCTGCGTCCCGATATCCTCAAAGTTCAAGTTCTCGAAAGACCTTGCCCTCAAGCCTGGACCTAAAGAAAAGGGAGAGACGGCAAGAGCAGTTGCAAAGGAGCTCGGGACCGAGGTGGATGATGTGCTTTCAATCCTTCCAGCTGGGAACTTCGCGATTGTGAAAGCCTGATTTTTCGAACGCGAAGGAAGATATTTAAGAATGTTAGGCATAATTAACAGCGCTAAAGAGGTGGTCTCGTGAGAGGAATTTTGTTCGTTCTTGCGCTTCTGGCGCTCTCGATGTCTGCTTTTGCATTGTCAGCTGATGTACAGATTGATGAACTAAATGAACGCGCCTCTACAACAGCGAATTTCAAGACATATATAAACGACTACATTGACAAGTACACTGAGGACCGGGTAACTGCCCCGTATGGGTTGAACAACTGCTCTGATACGGAGATAAAACCGTGTTTCGACCAAATGCCAACCCTCGGATTCTTGACGATAACTTCTGCGGAGATTGCTGACCCATTGACTGGCTGCGCGCATGGCAAGAGGATAGACCAAACTGCTTTCTCACCCCTCGCGGATTTTGCGATAACGACTCAAAGTGGCACGGTAACTGAAACTCAGACCATTTGGGCCCATGGCTCGACTGTTTATGATGAAACTCTCCAAACAGTTGTTTCTCCTTCCCCAAATGTCGCTTACAAGATTGATTTTAGGCAGTCCGGCAACTCCTTCGGGCTTCCCCAGAGCTGGGCGAATGTCTCGACTATTAAGTTCCTTGGGTCTAACTGGAGGGTTCTTTCAATGAGCGCTCCGAGCATGACGGGGTTCAACCCGGCAATCCACTTCGGAGTATCCGGGACTGCAGGCTCAATCTCGCTTTTGAACTTGGAAACGGGGCAGACACTTACGCTCTCGCACGGCCAGCTGATAGCAAACAACCCGACCTGGTATGCGTATCTTTACTGGGTGCCGGACCAATCCGGGATGCCGACACTCAAGACAGTTGTTCTCAGGAGAGACCCGAACGACGCAAGCGTAATTCTTCTGAAGCTCTCGACAGGCGGCTCAATAAACATAATCTCGAGCCCGAATAAGTTCAGATTTACTTACGAGGGACTAAACCTAGCTCCAGCTGACTACGATACATTAGGTGTTTCAGTAACAGGGCTCACGAGCCTCACATTCGGATACGGTGACTGCACAATCGTTAATTCCACTGGCCCGCACAGGTTCCTCTTGCTGAACACTAGCACGCCCAACGCATTTACAATCGACGGGGCCCCCGTTAGCTATTTCTTTGTTGACTTGGATGGGATTTATAGCACGTACACGAATGCATATTACCAACAGGCCGGCCAGAGCTGCTTTTTTGTAAAACCTCTGCAGCCAGGCATGACAATAGCCACCTATAACCTCGGAGACGGGGGGGCCCAGAGAATCGTTCTCGGATCTACATACTTTATGGGCGGAAACGGAACCGGGAACTTGACGCTCGGCCTGTACGAAATGACTTCAGCCCAACAAGGGATTGAAGAGGCACTGTTGGTAACTGCGATGAAGCCCAGCGGCATGCCCTGGGAGTTTTATGGGTACCAAACCCAGGCAAAAATCAGGTATATGCGCTCCGCAATGTTTGGTGGCCCCGCAGGATACCCGCCTGTCAAGTTCGTTGACACCGGATTCGTGTCAGAACGAGGCACTGTCTTCTCGAGCCACTCATCCACATACGCCATGTTTATGGTAGCGAAGAGAGTAGCCGAGGCGACTTACTCCGTTAGCACAGTAGGGCCTATTTGCGGGGATGGAGTCTGCA
>JBDRJJ010000179.1:0-7011 GCA_043815135.1 Microcaldota archaeon
GTGCCAGGTATGTTCATTGTCTTCAAAACTGAAGATATGACTTTCAGGTCGTGCGCACCCAGAAGAGTCGGCTCGGTAATCAGGTATGCCTTTTCGCATCCCTGGAGTGCCCTGACAACGTTGCAGTGGGCTCCTGCAGAGGTGTCGATGATAGTTATTTCTGCTTCCCCTTTCAGTCCCATCTTTTTTACTGCGTCAACTACTTTCTCGGAAAGAGGCTCGGAAGGCTTCAACTCTCCTGAGAAAATGCTTACCCCGAACCGTTTCCCATTGTAAGTCCATCCCACTATTTTGTTTGACTCGACTATGGCGCCATGCTTGCAGACGAGCGCGCAAACTTTGCATCCATTGCACATCTTATCGATGAATGTGGGGGTTTCGCCCTTAACCTGGAACAGTGAGTGCTGCTCGCACTTTTCAACGCAAAGGCCGCATCGCTTGCACTTGGAAGCGTCTATTCTCGGAACGAAAGATTCGACTTTTTGTTTACTCTTCAGTTCGGTCCCCAAAACAATGTGGGCGCTCGGGCAATCCACGTCGCAGTCAATAAGCCTAACCTTTACGCCTTTTTTAGCAAGCGCAACTGCGAGGTTCACGGCAAAAACAGTTTTTCCAGTCCCACCCTTTCCTCCTGTAACTCCAACAATCATGGGTTCCACCCAAAATTCTTTAGTGACTGCAGATGTTGCCCCTGCGTTCAAGTTTTCCTTCAAGGAACTTGTTGACGGTCTCCCTAATCTTTCCCTCGGCGCCGGTGATGACCTCAATCTCACGATCTTTAAACTCTGACAGGGCTCTATGTCCCATGCCGCCGGTTATGATCACGTTTGGCTTGAGAGAGATTAGGAATTGTGGCACGGCGAATGGGACGTGCTCCTTAAAATAGGGGTTCTTTACGGAACTGGTTGATGTTACTCTGTCTTCTTCGGCTTCAATCAACACGAATTCGGGGCATCGCCCGAAATGGCCTGAAAGGTTTCCCTCAAAACCGTTTCCATCTGATGGGACGATTATTCTCATCTCATCCCCCCTCTCCGTCCCCCAAGTATTTTTCCCGCTCCCCCGTGCATCCCAAAATGCCCGGGAACAGTCGGCCCTTCAATTGACTTTAGCGAACCGGCGAGAAAATCTTTTATGGATTGTTCGACAGTGCCGGAAGAAGCGTAAACCTTTACGCCTGCTCTCGCCAAAACTCCCGTTGCATTGGGGCCGCAATTTCCGGTTATCAACGAGCTTGCCCCAAGGTTAACGATTTCCTGGGCAGCAGCTATCCCCGCTCCGCCTCCAGCGACAGAGCCCGGATTCTGAACCACTTTCACTTCCCCCATTGTCTCCCCTTCCACTTCAACCACCGTGAAAGTGGGGCACCTGCCGAACACTGGGCACACGGAATCCCCTAGCCCTCCTTTCGAAGTTGAAACAGCTATTCTCAATGGAACACCTCTAGTCATGCTCTCCGAACATTCTGTCCTGCGCCTTGTCGTTCTTCCTTATCCATTCCAGAAGCATCGCAACATGCTCCTTCTCCTCGTCGCGGTTGTGCTCGAGTATTTTTTTGAGTGAAGCATTCTTGGAAGAGTCTATCCTCTCCTGGTACCAGTTGATGGCTTCAAGCTCCTCCACGAGCGACTGCCTCGCCCTCTCCAAGTCGAGCGTTTTCTCGCTAAGCTTTGCTTCTTTTTCGTATTTTGGCATTGAACCACTCGCTACTTTTTCTCCAGCTCAGAAAGCCTTTTCAACGCCCCATCAAGTTCAGCCTTAAGCTCCTCGGAGTATGCCTTGAGGTCGGCAAGTTCATCCTCCTTGGCCGGCTGCGGAATCCCGGAAGCGTAAGCCGGACCATAGGCCGCAAACTTCCATCCGAAACCCCTCCCGAATCCTCTCCCCCGACCAAAACCTCTTCGTATTCCTGCTCCGCAAGGGCCCCTGCCCCAGCCAGTTCCGGCTCCAAAACCTCTTGGTCCAGTCCCGTCTCCACCCGGCATACTATCACCTCTTTCTTGATTTTCCTATTATTGAATAAGTCCCGCCGTGAATCTTGATTGCCTTGCCGTTCACTATGGCATCGGATATTTTCTTCCTTGCGGACACGAGGAGCCTGTGGAGGGTCGGCTGGGAAACTCCCATCTTCTTTCCGACTTCCTTCTGCTCCTTTTCCCCCAGGTCATTCAGCCTTATCGCCTCGAATTCCTCCACCGTCAGCTCGACTTCCTTAAGCTCGATGAGGGGGATTCCGCGCGGCTTGAAATAGGTGACATCCGGCTCCGCGTCGACCATCCTGCACTTCCTAGGCCTTGCCATGTTTAGAATATATATTCAAAAAGGTTTATAAAGGTTATGCATATAAATCCATAATGGCGATTGGATGCGACATGGAAAGAGTTGGATAATCCTCATGGCCCTGTTTTGCGTGGTTCTTTTGTACTTTTTCTCGAACGGAGGCAGCGGGACTAAAGAAGAGAAGAACTGGGAAGAGGGCAACAAAACAGCAGGACTTGCGGTTATAGAGTTAACTGATGAGACCGCCATCCCCCCAGAGGAATGCGAGGCAAGGGGCCTTTGCGATATGGCGGTCGTGCTCGAATCGAAATACTGCGCCGCGTGCAAAAAAGTAGCGCCAACCCTGGATGAAGTCGAAAACGAAACAGGCATCTCGTTCCTCCGCATAGACCTCTCTTCAAGCGAAGGCGCGGGCTGGACTGAAAGGCACGGCTTGAGGGTTCATTACACCCCTACGGTCCTCATAAACTGTGAAATCATCATAGGGACCCATGAAAAACAGGACTATCTCGCGGCCCTTGAGCGCGCGATGGGATGATGGGAATGCTCGATAAGAAAAAGCTCTTGGTTGCAGCCGGCGTATTGCTCGTGGTTGCAGCAGTTTTCCTGTTCTCAAAATCGTTTTCCAAGGAGCAACTTACGGAACTCGGACTCTCAATACCGCTCCCACTTTTCACTTTTTTAATTGCAATCATAGACGGTTTCAACCCCTGCACGATGTGGGTGCTCACCTTCCTGCTGGTTCTTCTGATGTCGGTTTCCAATGACAGGAAGCGGATATTGGCTGTCGGTGCGGTTTTCGTTGCCGTGGTTTATGTTTTCTACTTCACGTTTATGGCCGCATGGCTCAACATATTCCGCTACATCGGGTACATAGATCCGTTGAGGATAGGCATAGCGATTCTGGCGATCGTGGCAGGCGCAATCAACTGCAAGGAGTTCTTCGCATTCAGGAAGGGGGTAACCCTCATGATACAGGAAGGACACAAGGACGCGCTCACGAGAAAAGTCGAGGGGATGAAGGATGTTATAAAGCGCGGCTCGATGCCCGCCCTGATAGGTGCATCCGCGTTCCTCGCGGCATTCTCCTCGCTCGTTGAACTCCCTTGCACCGCAGGATGGCCCATAATCTTCACAAAAATCCTGTCCGAGAAGACATTCGAGAAAGGTTTCGAATACTACTCTTACCTCCTGCTTTACAATCTGGTTTATGTGCTGCCTCTTTCGGGCATAATCTTGGCTTTCACTTACTTCTTCACGGGAAAGCAGATAAGCAGGGGCCAAATGGAGGCCATTAAACTGCTCGGGGGGCTGATAATGCTGGCTCTCGGGATAATCCTTCTTGTGAACCCCGGACTTCTGATGCTTGCATGATTGAAAACCCAGAGGAGGAATCATATGATACCAAAAAAAGTCTTTTTCACGAAGGGAGTTGGAAGGCACAAGGAGAAGCTCGCCTCTTTCGAGCTCGCCCTGAGGGACGCGGGGATAGCTAAACTAAACCTAGTGTCTGTTTCAAGCATTCTCCCGCCGGGCTGCGAGATGGTTTCGAGAAAGGCTGGCCTCGAACAGATAAAGGCCGGGGAGATAACGTTTGTAGTGATGGCCCGCGCAGAAACAAACGAACCCAACAGACTCGTCGCTGCCTCGATTGGCTGCGCCGTCCCGAACGACAGGACGAAGCACGGTTATCTCTCGGAACACCACTGCTTCGGCATGACGGAGGAAGATACTGGCGATTATGCCGAAGATCTTGCCGCTTCCATGCTTGCATCTACCATCGGAATAGACTTCAACCCAGATGCGAGCTGGGATGAAAAGGAACAATTGTTTAAGATGAGCGGAGGGATCGTCAGGACGACGAATGTGACCCAGTCTGCTGTTGGGGACAAGAATGGATCATGGACTACGGTTATTGCGGCCGCAGTGTTCGATTTAAAAGAATAGTTTGAGGATAAGTGGACAGATGGGAAACGTCAAGGCCGAGATGTTCAACAGGAAAGCCTCGGACCCGAAGAACAAACCCGGGCAGGTATTGGAAAGCTTGGGACTGCAAGCGGGGGACGTGGTTTTGGATATTGGCGCGGGGGGAGGATATTTTTCGCTCAGATTTGCAAAGATCGTTGGGGCGAATGGGGAGGTTTACGCAGCGGACGTGAACAGGGAGTTTCTGCAGTTGATAAAAGAAAACGCAGAACAGAGCGAACTCGCGAACGTGCAGACGATGCTCGTGGGACATGACGGAGTTTCACTTCCGGAAAAAAGCATCGACCTCGTTTTCATGCGCAACGTCTACCACCACCTCCCAAAAAGAGTTGAATATCTCAAGAAGCTTTTGAGCATTCTGAAGCCAGGTGGTCGGATTGCGGTTATCGAGTATTTCCCGGGCGGGTTCTCAATTTTTAGAAGGCTTTTCGGGCACCATACTCCGAAGGCAACAATCACGAAGGAACTGCGGGAAGCGGGGTATAAACTAACACGTGATTTCGATTTTCTCCCGGAGCAGTCTTTTCAGGTATTCTCGAGATAAGAATATAAAGTTAGGCGTTCCTAACTTGCCCATGCCCTCGAAGAACGAGCAGGATTACCTCAGATGCCTTTATGAATTGCAGTCCAAGAAAGGGGGTGGGGTGAGGGCAAGCGACCTGGCCTCAAGCCTCGGGGTTTCAAAGCCAAGCGTCTCGGAGATGGTGCGAAAGCTCACCAAGGGCGGGCTCGTCGAAAACACTCCTTATGGGGCGATTGCACTCACGGAAAAGGGTGTTCTCGAGGCCCGCAAGGTCTTGAGGCGCCATAGGCTACTCGAGGTCTTTTTCTCGAGGGTGTTGGGGTTGAAGGGCACATTCCACAAAGAAGCCCACGAGTCCGAGCATGTCCTTTCTGAAGAAGCAGAGAGAAAACTCGAACGCCTTCTCAAGCATCCGAAGAAGTGCCCGGACGGTGATGAGATACCGCGCAGGGGAGCGATTGTCCTGCCCCTCTCTAGTGCCCCGGATAAACGAGGTCTTCGGGTGCTCTTTTCTACACTGGAGAAGGATGAACTTTCACGCATAAAGGCGATGGGAGTAGTTCATGGGGAAAAGGCAACTATAATAAAAAAGATCCACGGGGGTCCGCTGATTCTTGAAATCAAGGGGAGCGAGGTTGCGATAGGAAAGGAGGTTGCCTCAAGAATTTATGTGGAGGTCGGCGGATGAGGGGCTGCTGCGGCCCCGGCCCGAAGTTCGGGGGGGCGGATATTGCACTTGCTGGAAACCCGAATGTCGGGAAGAGCGCGCTCATGAACCAGCTCACCGGAGTAGGCGTTTTCGTTTCAAACTACCCAGGAACCACGGTTGAGATAGTCGAGGGAGACACTGTTTTTGGGGGCATGAAACTTAGGATTGCAGACCTCCCTGGAGTTTACTCTCTCAATGGAGCTTCGGAGGACGAGGCCGTGGCACTGGATTACCTTATTTCCGCCAAGCCCCGTGTTGTTGTGAATATCGTTGATGCTACCAAGCTCGAACGGAATCTTTTCTTAACTCTCCAGCTCCTGAATTTAGGAGTACCCGTTATTGTGGCGCTCAATTTTCAGGAAGAGGCGCGGGATTCTGGAGTCGAAATTGATGAAAAAAAACTATCCAATATGCTGGGAGTGCCCGTAATGCCGATAAATCCGATAAGCGGCACCGGGGTGGGGAAACTCGTGAGGCAGAGCGCCGAACTCCTGGCACGCCCAAAGCGCTGGGGGCGCGGGCGCCATATGCGACGCTTCAGGCACTGCAGGAGGCGCAACTGCGAAGAGATTATCCACAAGGAAGCAGCAGCGATAGCTGCCAAGGCGGCCCTGAAAAGAGGAAAACCGAAGATTCCGCGCTATTATTGGCTTGACAAGATTACTGGCGACCCGGCAAGCGGGACCGTTGTGATGCTAGCCGTGCTCGCAATCCTTTTCGCATCGCTTTTCATCGTGGGAGGTGGGATTGCTGGGGTGTTAGGAGACCTTTTTACAACTTATGCGGAGCCCCCTCTTTTAGCTTTTATAGGACTCTTCCCGGGAATGGAAATCCAAAAGATTCTGCAGTATATGTTAATTGACGGACTAAACGCAGGCCTGCAGATTGCAATACCCTATGTGTTCGTCTTCTACTTGATTATCGCCCTCATGGAAGACAGTGGATATATGCCGAGGATGGCTTTTCTCCTTGACCGGGTGATGCACAGGCTCGGGCTCCACGGCAAGGCAGTTGTCCCGATGATGCTTGGATTCGGTTGCAGCGTCCCGGCGATAATATCGACCCGCGTGCTTTCGAGTAAAAGAGAGCGGCTCCTTGCCGCGATAATGATAACCCTCATTCCTTGCTCCGCGAGAACAGCCGTAATACTTGGGGCAGTGGGAGTTTTTCTGGGTTGGCAATTTGCAGTCCTCATCTATGCGATAATCCTTCTCCTCGTGCTCGCAACTGGATTGTTTTTGGGGAGGCTGCTACCGGGGGAAAGGCTGGGTTTCATAATGGAGATTCCGCCGTATAGGATGCCTTCTGCCAAAAATGTTCTGACGAAGACCCTGATGAGAGTGAAGGATTTCGTTTTCGTTGCATTGCCGCTCGTACTGATTGGTTCGGGAATTATCGGAGGAATTGAAGCTTTTGGGCTTATGCCAGTTATCCTCAAGCCTTTTGAGCCGCTGGTCTCGGGCTGGCTCATGCTCCCCGCAGCAGCAGGGATAACCCTCGTTTTCGGGGTGCT
>JBDRJJ010000180.1:0-5902 GCA_043815135.1 Microcaldota archaeon
GCGAATTCGAAGTCTGATTTTATGCTTAACTACCAAACCCTTTACCCGAGCAGAGTGGTTCTGGTTACTTCAGTTGATTCGGCTGGAAAGCCAAACATAATCACGCTCGCCTGGACCGCGATTCTTTCCATGAATCCATTCATGGTCGGGGTTTCGATTGCACCAGGGAGACATTCCCACAAGCTGATAAGCGAGACGAAGGAGTTCGTCGTGAATCTCCCCTCCTTCGAACTCGAGCAAGCATGTATTGTTTGCGGAACAACATCCGGAAGAAATGCGGACAAGTTCAAGGAAGCGGGACTGACTCCTCTCAAGTCTGAAAAAGTGAAAGCGCCGAGGATTGCCGAGTGTTATGCATGGCTCGAGTGCAGGCTCGTTAATTCCCTCGAAACCGGGGACCACACACTGTTCATCGGGGAAGTTGTGGCTTCGGGCGAGCAGGAAGCGAGGGCAGGCCCGGTTTACGATATCTTAGGCGAGAGGCTCAAGGAAATAAAACTATAAATAATTGTTCCGGCGACAAGTTTACCGAAGGAGGCGTTACAGATGGACCAATCAGTGGAAGTTCGCGTTGCAGAAGCCCTCCAGAACGACGTTGGGAGGGGACTCGTCAGGATTGATTCCAGGGCGAGGAAAGTCCTCGATGTGACTACCGGGGACGTAGTGGAGCTGAAGGGAAAAAAGGTGACAGCAGCAATCGTCTGGCAAGCCCACCCGCAGGACGAGGGCCTAAACCTAATCCGCATGGACGGTTACATCCGGAACAATGCGGGCGTGGCCCTGGGGGACAAATTACTGATAAAAAAAGCGAACCTCAAGGAAGCCAAGAAAATAGTCCTTTCTCCGACCCAGAAGATGCCAGGGAGCGGATTCTCCCCGGGTTTCGACCAGCTCATAAAGAAGAAGCTCATCGGGAGGGCGATGAGCAAGGGCGACACGATATTCATAATGGGGATGCTAGGCACATCCTTCCCGTTCGTAGTGTCCGTAGTCCAGCCAGCGGGAATCGCCATAATGACGGAAGCCACCGAATTCCAGCTCAAGACCGAGCCGATGAAGGAGACGACCACAATAACCCGCATCTCCTATGAGGACATAGGGGGCTTGAAGGACGAAGTCCAAAAAATCAGGGAGATGGTAGAGCTCCCGATGAGGCACCCGGAGCTATTCGAAAAGCTCGGAATTGAGCCCCCCAAGGGAGTGCTTCTTCATGGCACTCCGGGAACCGGCAAAACCCTTCTTGCAAGAGCCGTTGCAAGTGAAAGCGAGGCCAACTTCGTGAATATCGCGGGGCCAGAGCTCGTCTCAAAATTTGTCGGCGAAAGCGAGGAGAAGCTCAGGCAGATATTCAAGGACGCCGAGGAGAACGCCCCAAGCATCATCTTCATGGACGAGATTGATGCAATAGCGCCAAAGAGGGAAGAAGTGACAGGTGAAGTCGAGCGGAGGATGGTCTCCCAGCTTCTCACCCTTCTCGATGGCCTCAAGACGAGGGGCCAGGTAATCGTGATAGGCGCCACAAACAGGCCGAATGCAATAGACCCTGCGCTCAGGAGGCCCGGAAGGTTTGATAGGGAAATAGAGATTGGGGTTCCGGATAAGAACGGCAGAAAGGAGGTCCTCCAGATACACACGAGGGGCATGCCGCTTTCCGAGGAGGTTAACCTTGACGAGCTCGCAAACATCACCCATGGTTTCACTGGGGCGGACATAACATTGCTCGCAAAAGAGGCTGCGATGAAGTCCCTCAGGCGCATCCTACCTGAAATTGACTTGGACCAGAACATAATCCCGCCGAAGGTTCTCGAAAACCTCCGCGTCACAAGGGATGATTTCTTCAACGCACTGCGGGAAATCCAACCTTCAGCGCTTAGGGAAGTTTTCGTAGAGATTCCGAACGTCCACTGGAAGGACATCGGCGGGCTCGAAGAAGTCAAGCAGGAGCTTTCCGAAGCCGTCGAACTTCCCCTTAAGAAGCCAGAGGTATTCCAAAAGATGGGCATCCGTCCCATCCGAGGGATACTGCTCGTTGGCCTCCCAGGAACCGGGAAAACGCTCTGCGCAAAGGCAGTTGCAACTGAGAGCGAAGCTAATTTCATATCGATAAAAGGGCCGGAAATCCTGTCCAAATGGGTGGGCGAAAGCGAGAAGGCCATTCGGGAAATTTTCAGGAAAGCCAGGATGGCGGCCCCAAGCATAATCTTCATAGATGAGATTGATGCAATCGCATCACTGCGGGGTTCCGGCGATGAAGGCTCACGAGTCGGCGAGAGGGTTGTGAACGCGATGCTTACCGAAATGGATGGCCTCCAGAACCTGAAGAACGTCGTAGTAGTTGCAGCTACAAACAGGCCGGACATACTTGACAGGGCGCTCGTTCGGCCCGGCAGGTTCGATAAAATCGTGACAATTCCGGTTCCAGGAGAGAAGACGAGACTCGAGATACTCAAGGTCCACACGAGGGGCATGCCGCTTTCCGAGGATGTCGATGTCGCATCCTTTGCGAAAAAGACGGATGGATACACGGGGGCAGACCTCGAGGGCATTTGCAGGGAAGCCGGGATGAACGCGATTAGGGTAGAGTCCGAGAAGGTGACGTCCGAGCACTTCGAGAAGGCTTTCGCGGCGATAAAACCCGCTTCCAACAAATCCAATCAGGAGAGCATAAAGCGGTTTGCCGAGGGGCAGGACTCGATGTTCCGGTAAAGCTATGCATTATATATGGGGAGAGACAATTCAATATGGGTGAGAGAATGGTTGACAAGGCTCTAGCGCTTGATAAGGTCAAGACAGGGATTCCAGGCCTCGATGACATGATTGAGGGGGGGCTTGAGAGGAAAAGCGTAGTAGTTCTCGCTGGAGAAGCGGGCTCGGGGAAGACGACGTTTGCAGTGCAATACCTCTATTCGGGGGCAGCGCTTTACAAGGAACCGGGCCTCTACATAACGTTCGAGGAACAGAAAGGAAGCCTCTTTAGGCACATGGCACGGATGGGCTGGGATTTGGAAAAGCTTGAGAAGGAGAAGAAGATCTTTGTCCTCGAGTACCCGCCTCATGAGGTCGACAGTTTCATCAGCCAGGGGAACGTTGTCGAGGACCTAATCCGCGAGAACGGAATCCAGAGAGTAGTCGTGGATTCTGCCACATCGCTTGCACTGCTCCGGGAGGACGAATACAAGCGGAGGCAGGCGCTCCTAAAGACAATTGACTCATTGAGGAAATGGGGCGCCACGACAATAATGCTCTCCGAAGCAGTAATGAAGGGCGGCAGACTCAGTGTGAGGTTTGGGCTCGAGTATCTCGCTGACGGGCTCATTCTTATCTATAACATACGGAAAGGCGATTCGAGGGAGCTTGCTCTCGAGGTTTTCAAGATGAGGGGGACTGCCCACGAGAGGAAGCTCTGCCTCATGAAAATCACAGGCAAGGGCATAGTTCTCTACCCGAACCAGCAGGTTCTTGCAGGTTCCGGGGGCAAGTTCTAGGATTTTTTCGCTATCTCCCTTGCAACTTCCTCTCCATTTCCCTCGGAAAGGGAGTCGAAAAGAGCCTCAGCGTCCTCTCCGGCATACTTTGCTTCCTTCAGTTTCTTCTTGAGTATCGCAAGCCCCATGTCCCTGATTGAAATCCTCTTCTCCTTAATGTCTCTCAATAGCTCGAGCGATTTCTCCATAGCCTGCTCCTCGAGCCCGAGGTCAACTGAAACAAATGCCCTCTCAGAGAGCTCCTTTTCAATTGCCCCTGCCCCGGAAACCTTAAGGCCCTTGGCCACAGTCCCGGTTACCTTAATTTTGATGATGGGTTTTCCCGCATCAGCCTTGGAAAGTATCCCATCTATTTCGCCCTTTATCGCTTCCTTAATTCTCTCGGGGCCCGCGTCTTTCAGTTCAATCTCCTTGAAGAAAAAGGGCCTCGAATTTATGCCTATAAATTCCCTCTTTCTCGTTTTACTGTCGAGCAAAACAAACCCCTTCCCCCCGGCTTCCTCTCCCCTCATCTGCGTTATTACGGTGCTTCCAGGAATGATAAGTTCTGCGTCTCCAATTTTCTCAAAATGGGCTTTATGCATGTGCCCGCAAACATAAATATCGAAGCCAGGCGGCAGGTCCCCGAGAGCCAGCATCTCTCCTTTCCCAGGGATAAGCTCCTCAATTGACTGGTGAAAAACTAGGACATTAAAAGCAGCTGGTTCTGGCTTGAACCCGCCTGTTCTCATTGCCGCTGCTGCGTATTCCTCCGGAACCCCGCCCAAGCCCTGAATCGCAACGCGTTCGCTACCAAGCACATAAACGGCTTTCTCGTTATGGACGTTTTTCCATACTCCTGCAGCCTCCATAACCTGCACGATGTTTGCTGAATCCTTCTGCCTTCTCTCGTGCGTTCCGTGTATTGCAACTACGGGGAGCCATTTACCGTTCTCGGGCTTCGCCCGCCATTCCTTCTCCTTAGCCTTGCCAAATATCCTCAGCCCCCTCTCGATGACCTCGAGCCTTGGGGTTTTCGTGTCAAATATGTCCCCTGCGAGAATCACCAAGTCTGCTAATTCACAGGCCTTAGTGAATGCCTCCTCTGCCTGGGAAAAGGAATCGTCATAGAAGCGTGGGTATCCGAGGTGGAAATCTCCGAGAATCGCGATTTTCATTGAACTCCCACATATATTTAAAAGGTGAAATATTAAATGTAGTCCGTGGTTGACAAGCTCGTGTTCACTGGTCTTTGCGCCATCGTAATAATCGTAGCGGTTTACCTACTGACAAAGTGATGTTGTGGAAAACTGGCAGATTGCAGCTCTCGCAGCGATGATTCTTCTTGCTGCGTATGCACTTGTTGTAAAAAAATTCTTCAATGACAACAACGACTGGAGGGCGTTCATCCCACTCCTCCTATTCTCGGCCCTTGCCCTTTCCGCCTACTTCATCTACTCCGGGGCATATGCTGAAGTGAAATCAGAGTCTTACGTTGCTGCGCTGCTCCTGGGGGTTGTTTTCTGCCTGAGCACAGTCGCTTCGTTCATAGCGATGAAGGAAGGGGACATCGGCGTTGCTGTGCCAATCTTCAGCCTGAACCTTGTTCTTGTTGCCATAGGTGGGGCGGTCTTCTTCAAGGAATCAATGAGTATCTACAAGCTTGCTGGGATAGCCCTCGGGCTTACGTCGATACTCCTTCTGACATTTGAACCCAAATAGGTGATTGCTTGGTTGTTGGCGAAATCAGGGAAACATTTTGCATATACTCCGACAGCATCGGAAACGAAATGGGGACAATAGGGATTGGTGACACCGGCCTAGTGATAAAGACCACCGGCGGCGAGAACTACATGGTCCCTTACGAGTACGTTAAATCCATTGTGACCGAGGGGGGCGTAATGCTCGGAAAGATGAAGGCGGTGCTCGTCTTCCATGATGTTATGGGCGACAAGCACGAGCTTGCTTTCATGGCTTCAGACATGAAGCTCGCGGAACTGAAGAGGGTGTGCGAGAAGGAGTAGCCCCCGGTTCGGTCTCGTATTCAGTGAAGTCGAAGTGAACGTATTTCACTATCTCATTCAGGTCATCGCTTTGGGCGTAAGCAATGCAAAAGACTGGCGAGTTCCTGTGTTTTATTTCAACGAAGCTATCGAGCTTCCTGAAGCTTTTCCTGAACTTCTCCTTGTTCGGCAACTTCAACCCTTCCGACCTCCCGAGAACGAAGCCGTGGTAATCCCCATCGGATGAGGAGAGCATCTCCTCCCAGTTCGGTTTCTTCCCTAAAAAATAGCACTCATACGGGTTGATGCCAAAGCAGTGGAAAGTCAGGTCCGCAAGGCCAAATCCCCCGAATCTCATAGGGTTTACCTCAACAGGCATCAATCCCCTTTCCTCGTCAATTATGAACTCAAAGTGAATCGGGAAGTTGGCAACGC
>JBDRJJ010000181.1:0-4146 GCA_043815135.1 Microcaldota archaeon
TCGAGGACCTCGTAGTCATAAAGAAGGACGGGAGGCGGGAGCGCTTCGATAGAAACAAGCTGAAGAACGGCCTGATGAAAGCCTGCGAGAAGAGGCCTGTTGGGATAAACGCAATAAACAGGATGATTGACGAGATTGAGAAGACCCTTCGAAACCAGGAGAGCCACGAGGTGAAGAGCTCGCTTGTTGGGGAGCTCGTCATGAAGCAGCTCAGGAAGGTGGACAAGGTAGCATACATACGGTTCGCTTCTGTTTACAGGTCTTTCACGGACCTCGAGTCGTTTGAAAAAGAGCTTCGAAGGCTGCTTGAAAAAAGGTAGGTGGGAATTTGATAAAAAAGGACATGACCATCGGGCAAGTGATAAGGGAGCACCCGGATTCCATTCCAATTTTCCTGAAAAACGGATTAACGTGCATCGGGTGTCCGATGTCCTCCATGGAGACGGTGGAGCAGGGGGCGGAGGCGCACGGTATTAACGTGGAGAAGCTCATAAGCGAATTAAACGGCGGCAGAAAAGAGAAAAACTCTAAGAAGAAAAAGAAGTGAACGCGATGCTTGACATGAGGCTGGTAAGAGCAGACCCTGATTTGATAATGGGTATGCTCGAGAAGAGAAATGCCCGCGCGCCCCTAGTGGACCTGGTTCATGCGGACAAGGAATGGAGGGAAGCTAAGGGGAAAGCGGATGAGCTAAGGGCCAAGAAAAACAAGGTCTCGATTGAAGTCTCGGAAATGAAGAAAGTGGGGAAGAAGGCGGATTTGAAAATAGCTGAAATGAAAAAAGTAAACGGGGAGCTCGAGCAAATCGAAAAGGAAGTCGCTACCCTGGAGGGGAAGATAAGCGAGCTTGTCTTGATTCTCCCGAACATACCGCACAAATCAGTTCCAATAGGTAGGGAGGAAAAGGATAACCCCATTGTGAGAAAATGGGGCGAACCCAAGAAAGAAGAGGGATGGGTTAAGGCGCACTGGGACCTTGGGAAGGAGAGGGACATCCTGGACTTCGAGAGGGGAGTGAAACTAGCTGGTTCCAGGTTCACTGCACTCAAGGGGCCTGGGGCGAGGCTTGAGCGGGCGCTCATAAATTTCATGCTTGACACGCATACGAAGAGTGGGTATATGGAGATCTCGCCTCCGCTTCTCGTGAACGAGAAAACGATGACTGGCACTGGCCAGCTGCCAAAATTTGAGGAAGAGCTCTACAAGTGCGAAAGGGATAACCTCTTCCTCATTCCGACTGCCGAGGTTCCGCTCTCGAACATGCACGCAAATGAGATACTGCCTCAGGGGGCCCTCCCGATGTATTATGTTGCTTATACCCCGTGCTTCAGGAGAGAAGCCGGAGCTTACGGAAAGGACATAAAGGGAATGATAAGGCAGCACCAGTTCGACAAGGTTGAATTGGTGAAAATTGTCGAGCCAGAGCATTCATACGATGAATTGGAAAAACTCACGCATGACGCGGAGCGCATACTCCAATTGCTAGAGCTCCCGTACCAGGTAAAGGAGCTTTGCACGGGGGATTTGGGTTTTGCTTCTTCGAAAACATATGACCTCGAGGTCTGGGTTCCTTCCCAGGGCAAATACCGTGAAATTTCATCATGCTCGAACTGCGAGGCGTTTCAGGCGAGGAGGATGAATCTGCGCTTCAGGAACAAGGAAGGAAAACCGGAGTTCGCGCACACGCTCAACGGGAGCGGAATCGCGGTTGGAAGGGCGCTTATTGCCGTGATGGAAAACTATCAGAAGGAGGATGGGAAAATCGGAGTGCCGAAGGTGCTGAGGCCATACCTTGGCGGCTCGGAAGAACTCTAGCTCCCGAAGCGCTTAAAACATTTAACAAGGAGAGGTAGGTGTGAGTTTATGAGTTTCAAGGAACTATTGAAAAGGAACGAAGAATTTGTTAAGAATATGGATAAGAAGAGAATGGAGGAGCTTGCGGATGGGCAGAAGCCGCACGCAATCGTGCTCACATGCTCGGACTCAAGAGTGGTGCCAGAATTCATATTCAACTGCGGCCTCGGGGAGCTGTTTGTTGTGAGAGTTGCAGGGAATGTTGCCTGCGACTGCGACAGCCTCGCATCCATTGAATACGCAGCAGAGCACTTGAACGTGAAGACGCTCGTTGTGCTCGGGCACACGAAGTGCGGAGCTGTTTGCGCAGCCTGCAAAGGCGGAGGAGAGGGAAACATTAAGGGCCTCTTATGCGAGATTAATCCTGCTGTTGAAAAAGCCGGAGGGCAGGAAGACAAGGCAGTAGAGGAAAACGTGAAGCTTCAGATACGCAATATGCTCGAGAGGAGCGAACCTATATCGAACCTCGTCAAGAACGGGGAGCTAGAGATAATAGGCGCTCTTTATGACATAACTACGGGAAAAGTGCGCGCCTTAGAGTAGCCAGAGGCCAACATGCCTTAGTGGATAGAAGGTGAAAACAGAATGCCTGAAAAGAGCAAGCTCATGCATGAGCTCAAGAAGACCCTGAAGATTCTGAGGGAGAGCAAGGGGAGTGGAACTGAGCTCGTGTCCCTCTACGTCAGCCCAGGCTATCCGCTTGGAGAAATAACCGGCAAGCTTCGGGATGAGTACGGGCAGGCCGCCAACATCAAATCGAAAAGCACGCGAAAGAATGTCCAGGAAGCGCTCGAGAAGATACTCAACTACCTCAGGATGTTCAAGGCTCCGCCTGAGAACGGAATTGCGATTTTCTGCGGGAACATCTCGAAGGACCTTGGGAGGCCCGATGTTCGGCTTTTCTCGCTTCAGCCGCCGGAGCCCCTCGGGGTCCAGTTCTACAGGTGCGACTCGTCTTTCGTTCTCAATCCCCTTGAAGACATGCTGCTCGCTAAGGACAGCTACGGGCTTATTGTTATGGACGGGAGGGAAGCGACGCTTGCTATTCTTCGAGGCAAAAATGTGAGGATAATCCGCACGCTCAACTCAACTGCGCACGCAAAGATAAAGGTGGGCGGCCAGTCAGCAAGAAGATACCAGAGGCTCATAGAAGAAAGCATCGAGAAATACTACAAGAGAATCGGGGATGCTATGGATGCTTCCTTTCTTCCAGCTGGCTTGAAAGGGGTGATTGTTGGCGGGCCGGGCCCGGCGAAGGAGGATTTCCTCAAGCTCAAGCCATTCAACTACCAGATAAAAATTATGGGGATGCTCGACACAGGCTATACTAACGAGTATGGCGTGCAGGAGCTGATGAACAAAAGCGGCGAGATAATATCCGAACAGGAGTCCATAAAGGAGAAGCAGGTCGTGGATAATTTTATGCGTGCGGTAGTGAAAGACGGACTTGTCACTTATGGGGAGAGGGAAGTGCGCGAGGCATTGGAGAACAACAAAGTCGACACCCTGCTCATTGCAGAAGACCTGAAGCTGAAACGCTTCACCTTATCCTGCACCAAGTGTGGGACTAAAGAGGACAAAATAGCTGAGAGGGCGGATGGGCTCAAATGCAGCTGCGGTGGGGAGTTCAAGGTTATTGAGGAGAAAGAGGTTATTGATGAGCTTGTTGGGCTTGCTGAAGAAAAAAACGTAAAGATGGTTCTTGTCTCCTCTGAAACAAGTGAAGGAAGCCAGTTCCTAGTTGGCTTTCGCGGAATTGGGGCATTCTTAAGGTACAGGTAAAAAGAACTCAGGGGCGAAACCTTGCGGCTTCGCCGCGCAAACTCTTTATGGGAAGATGTCGATGTTGCTGCTGGAGTAGGCCTCTGGCATGATGCCTGAGACCGTAACGCTGGCCCCGTGCTCTGGTATCAAGGTGAACTTGTACTGCTGTCTCGGCGGGAAGAACAGGTAGTCTGATTGATTCAATGCATTGAACTGCAGCTTTATGAGCGACGAGCCGTCTATGACCGGCGTGTCCACCGTAAATAGGTTGCTCGGGTCCCTGATTTCAGTTGATGAATATGTGCCATTCCCAAACCCAGTCGTAGAGTAGTTCAAGTATGTCTGGTTAACTCCGTTTCCAACCTGGAGAATCGTGTAGCGCATGTCGATTCTCCCTGCGCCTGCTGCTGCGGTAATTGCGATGCTCACATTCTCCACGAGGGTTCTCCCGCTGTTCGTTCCTCCGCTTATTGAAACAATCACGATGTTCGACGACACCTGCTGTATGGACTCCTTTCCCGTTGCCAT
>JBDRJJ010000182.1:0-2123 GCA_043815135.1 Microcaldota archaeon
GTGGTAGGCGGAGCAGTAGCTTCGGAAAACGACTCGTAACAGATAATAAGGATGAACGTAACACGGTATGGTTGGGAACCTGACACATTTGTTCTGAAGAAAGGGATTCCCGTTAAATGGATAATCAATGGAAAGGAGATAACGGGCTGCAACAACGAGATAATCGTGAGGGAATACGGACTGGACATCAAGCTGAAGAAAGGGGAGCAAACCGTCGAGTTCACCCCAAGCACTGCAAAAACAGTCTCCTGGAGCTGCTGGATGGGCATGATTCAGGGGAAGTTCATAGTTGTTGAAAATGACGCAGCACAGGAGGAGGCAGTTAAAGCTGTAAGCGCAGGAACCACACCGACTGCCAGCTCGGCCGGGGGCTCGTGCGGAGTTGGTGGCTGTGGGGCTCAGGCAAGCGAGGGCGAGACAGCCGGCTCTTGTGGAGTTAGCAGTGGTGGGAGCTGCGGGGGCGGAGGCTGTGGTTGCGGGTGCGGTGGAGCAGGATAGGTGTCTAAATGAAAAAAGCGGTCCTTTCAGTCAGCGGCATGCACTGCGCGTCATGCGCAGCACTAGTCAATAAGAGGCTTTCGAAAACCCCAGGAGTCCTGAAGGCGAACGTGAACTTTGCCTCTGGGAAGGCCCACATCGATTATGAGGAAAAGGAAACCTCAGAGGAAAGGCTAATTGGCGCAGTTAAGGAAGCGGGGTATGGCGCTTCCACGCAAGTGGATTTGGAAGCTGAGAGAAAGATACGGAAAAGTGAGATAAGCGGACTGAAAAGAACACTCGCTATCTCCCTCCTTTTCAGCGTCCCTGCATTCATCCTTGGGATGCTCCTGATGGATTTTCCGGACCCAAGGACTCACGTCTACCTCCTTTTCCTGCTCGCAACCCCTGTGCAGTTCTATGTGGGGAGGCAGTTTTACTTTGGAGCCTGGGCAGCCTTAAGAAACCGCTCTGCAACAATGGACACGCTCATAGCTCTCGGGACTAGCGCAGCGTATCTATTCAGCCTGAGGGCCCTAATTGACCCAATGGCCCACCAGTATTTCGAAACATCCGCTGTGCTCATAACGCTCGTAATCCTTGGGAAATACCTGGAAGCAATTGCAAAGGGAAGGACGGGTGAAGCCATAAGAAAGCTCATGGATCTTTCCCCAAAGATTGCGCTTGTCGAGAGAGATGGGAAGGAATTTGAGATTCCAGCTGAGCAGGTAGTTCTCGGGGATATTGTTATAGTGAAACCCGGGGAGCGGATTCCTGTTGACGGGAAAGTAGTTGGCGGGGCCTCCTCGGTTGACGAGAGCATGCTCACGGGGGAATCGATTCCTGTTGAGAAGAGTGTCGGGGGCAATGTGTTTGGGGGAACGATGAACAAGCACGGAGTTCTTAGGTTCAAGGCAGAGAAAGTGGGAAGCGAAACAGCCCTTTCCCAAATCGTCAAGCTTGTTGAAGAAGCCCAGGGGAGCAAGGCTCCGATTCAGAGATTTGCAGACTCTGTGAGCGGGGTCTTTGTTCCAGTTGTGATTGTGGTTGCTGTAGTCACTTTCGTTGCGTGGTTTTTCCTCCTAAATTCTGGCCTTTCCTTTGCCCTGATTGCTTCAGTTTCCGTGCTTGTCATTGCCTGCCCATGTGCACTCGGGCTTGCGACTCCGACCTCGATAATGGTCGGGACCGGTGTCGGTGCGGAGAGGGGGATATTGATAAAGGGGGCCGAGGCGCTCGAGAAATCAAAGCAAGTTTCGGCAGTTATCTTTGACAAGACCGGGACATTGACTAATGGGAAGCCGGTTGTGACTGATGTTATTCCGCTTTCAAATCTCACAAAAGCCTCGATAATGTCGATTGCCGCCTCGATTGAAACCAATTCAGAGCATCCGCTCGCAGACGCGATTGTGGAGCATGCAAAAGCAGGCGACTTGAAGCTATCGAGGGCAACCGGATTCAAGGCGATAAGCGGCAAGGGCGTTGAGGCAAAAATTGATGGAAAGATTATGGCTCTCGGGAACAGGAAACTCGCGAGTGACATGGGGATTGGGTCAGAAGAGTTCCTAGAAAAGATGGAGGCTCTTGAAGGGGAAGGAAAGACGGTCATGATATTGATTGCCAATAAAATGGCCCTTGGGCTGATT
>JBDRJJ010000183.1:0-5777 GCA_043815135.1 Microcaldota archaeon
GGCGCGAAGTCGATGATACTCCAGGCGTTTCCCGGTATTTCAATAGACGACAGAGTTTTTCTTGCCGACATGCTCATAATCAACATGCTCGGATTAGGGGACATCGACATCCTTATGGCAGACAACTGGATTGAGGATATCGCGATAAACAATGCCGACGATCCGGTCCACATATACCACAAGAAGTTCGGCTGGCTCAAGACGAACCTGATAATCCTCGAGGAGAAGAGAATAAGGGAGATGTGTGAGTCCATCGCCCGAAGGGTCGGCAGACAGATTTCAAACCTCGCCCCGCTCCTGGACGCCCACCTCCTCACAGGCGACCGAGTTAATGCAACACTTCAGGCAGTCAGCCCGAAGGGCAACACAATAACAATCAGGCGGTTTGCCAGAGTTCCCTGGACCGTCGTAGATATGGTCAACGTGGGGAACATCAGCTACGAGATGACCGCGTTCATCTGGCTCGCTATGCAGCATGAGATGAATCTGATGGTGATTGGAGGCACTGCAGCAGGGAAGACAAGCATGTTAAATGCCCTTCTATGTTTCATCCCCCCGAACCAGAGGATTGTGTCGATAGAAGACACTAAGGAGCTTAACCTCCCCCATTTCTCACACTGGATTCCGCTTGTTTCGAGGCTCCCGAACCCAGAGGGAAAAGGGGAAATAAAAATGCTTGACTTGATGATTAACTCCCTACGTATGAGGCCCGACCGCATGGTCATAGGGGAGGTGAGAACCAAGCAGCAGGCAGAGGTAATGTTCGAGGCCATCCACACCGGTCACTCATGCTACGGGACATTTCATGCGGACAATGCCGGAAGTGCGCTCAGGAGATTTACCGAGCCGCCGCTGGAAATACCGTCAGTAGAGATGAGGGGCATGCACCTGTTCATAACTCAGTTCAGGGACAGGCGAAAGAACAGGAGGCGCACGACTCAACTGGTTGAACTCGCCCCGTCGCTGACCTCCCTGGGCATCGAGTTGAATGTCGTCTATAGGTGGGAATCGAGGACCGACGAGTTCGAGCAGGTGAACAACAGCATCCGCGTCTTCAATGAACTCCAGGAGACAGCGGGATATACGGAAAAGGAGATTGACGTTGATATGGATGAAAAAGTGATGATTCTAAAATGGATGGTCAAGAACTCGCTTAACGACATAAACAAGCTCGGAGCCGTGGTTGCAAATTATTACCTGGACCAGGAAAGGGTTCTGAGCCTTATAAGAAAGGGAGCCACAATAAACCAAGTAATGGAGTAAGAGAATATGCCCCAACAGGAAGATGACGACCTGGAAGACAGGAAAAAAGAAAAAGGCCTCAAAAAAATAGCCACAGGACTCCCGGGGCTAGATGACATACTGGACGGCGGCTTCATAAAGGGAAACTCAATTCTCGTATGCGGCCCCCCTGGGGCTGGCAAAACTACGCTTGCGTTCCAATTCCTCTGCGAAGGAGCGAAGAGGGAGGAGCCTGGGGCCTACATATCCTTTGACGAAGACGGGAGCAAGCTCTTGGCGAACATGTCGTCGTTCGGATGGGACCTCGAAGGCCTTCTGAAGCAAGACATGCTCCGCATACAAAAAGTCGGTGCTCTTGAAATACAGCAGTTCGCTTCCCAGGAAAGCATTCTCCTAGTGGAGATAATCCGTTCAATCGGGGCAAAGCGGGTAGTGGTGGATTCCCTCACGTCATACGAACTTCTTTTCAAGATGGATTATGAGCGGATGATATACATCAAGAGGCTCATAGAGGAGATAGTGAATAGGGGATGCACAATGCTTGCAATTTCAGAAGCGCCACAGGGAACGCTGTCTAGATTCAGCCTCGCCGAGTTCATATTCGATACAGTAATAGACCTCCAACCAAATAAGCAGTTCAAGACCAACAGGGCCCTGGAAATAGTGAAGAACCGGGGTTCTGCCCCAAGCTTGGCCCGGTCCAGATGGACATCTCAAAGAACGGAGTCACCGTCTCATCCCGCTAAAAGTCCGAGAGCTGGTTCCCTTGAAAATAATACAGGTCGTTCATGCATTCCCCCCGGACATTGGCGGGATAGAAGCCCATGTCTACAACCTCTCACGGGAAATGGCAAAAAAAGGGCACGAGGTGACAGTGGTTACAACCTCAACAAGAGGCGCCCCGAGCTCGGAGACGCTGGATAAAATCCAAATAATCCGCTTTTGGTCGTTTCGCCTCCCCATATTCTCCTCTGTCCGGTTGATTCCCTTCCTCCCAATCAGGCTCGCCCTCATGAATGCCGACATTTACCACTCGCATGGCTATGGCTCCACCCAGCCGTTTTTCACTGCAATAGCCTCGCTCCTCTCGCGCCGCCCGTTTGTTTTCACAGTTCACGGCTACCCAAAACTTAAAGGACTGGCTGCAGCATTCAAATGGTTTTACACCAACATCCCGGCCAGGATATTCCTTCGAGTGGCGAGCAAAATAATCACAGTAGCAGATGCGACGATACCTGACATTGAAAGGGAAGCAGCAAAGGACAAGATAACCACAATCCCGAATGGAGTTGATTTTGAGAAATTCAAGCAACCAAACAGGCTTTCTTCTATTGATTCAAGCACAATAACATACATCGGCAGGTTCGATAGCTACAAGGGAATCGATACCCTCATCCGCGCTTTTGCAACAGTGAAGAAGAAAAAGCCGGAGGCGGAGCTTGTTCTCATAGGGAGGGATGAGGGGATTTCTGGTTCCCTGCGGTCTCTTGCTTCAGAACTAGGCGTTGAAATCGAATTTAGGGAGGCAAGTCCTAGTGACATGCCAGCAGTATATGGGAACATGTCGATAGTCGTTCTCCCAAGCAAGTATGAGGGGCTGAGCCTAGTACTGCTTGAAGCAATAGCCTCGGAGAGGCCGATGCTTTCCACCCCGGTCGGAGCAGCCCCGAGAGTATTTAGGGAGGTATATGGGAAGGAAGCCCAAAAATTCCTTTTTGAAGTAGACAACCACTACGAGCTTGCAGGCAAAATAATAAATGTCTTGGATAACCGGAAGGAGTTCGAAAAAACATGCACTCTTGCTAGGATCGAGCTTTCGAAAAGGTACTCCTGGAGTTCTGCTGCTATCGAGACTCTGAAGGTTTATGAAGAAGTTCTTTCAAAGAAGAAAAAGAAGTGATTCCATGGCAAAATATTTTGGTACGAACGGGATTCGGGCGAAGCTTGATGTGATGACCCCAGAGTTTGTCTCCCGCATGTCGTTTGCCTTCGGGGTTTGGTGCAAGCGCGGCAAAGTTCTCCTCGCCCGCGACACCCGCGTGTCCGGTCCGATGCTCCACAGCGCCGCCATCGCCGGCCTCATATCAGCAGGTTGTGAGGTCGTGGACCTAGGAATCGCCCCTGCCCCCACAGTAGAACTGATTGTAAAGAGGCTCAGGGCATCCGGCGGAATCACAATAACCGCTTCCCATAACCCACCCGAATGGAACGCGTTAAAATTTGTCGATAGGAATTCAGTTGCAGTCTCCTGGGAAAGAGGTGAAGAGATAGAAAAGATATTCGAAGACCAGACGGTTCCGAGGGCAGAATGGAACAAGCTCGGAGCCGCAACAGAATACAAGCTCGCAATTGACGACCACATAAAAGACATAACAGACTATGTCGACACTCAGGTAATCAAAACCAAGCACCCCCACATAGTTCTCGATTGCGCAAATGGAACGGGTTCGTTGCTCGCCCCAAAACTTTTCCGCGAGCTCGGATGCAGGATTCTGACATTAAACGCCCAGCCGGACGGCTTCTTCCCAGGGCACAATTCCGAACCCACTCCTGAAAACCTCGCCGACCTCATCGCAGCTGTCAAGGCAACAGGCTCGGACATGGGAATCGCCTGGGATGGGGATTGTGACCGAGTCATATTCATCGATGAAAAAGGGAATTACATCATAGGCGACAAGAGCTACGCCTTGTCAGTGGAAATCGCTTTGAGTGAAACCAAGGAGAAAAAACCGAAGGTGGTGACCACAGTTGCGACAACTGACATGATAAAGGACATTGCAAAAAAGCATGGCGCCGAAATGATATACACAAAGGTCGGAGGCCCGTATCTCGCCGAGGAGCTCCTGCGCCACAAGGCAGTTACCGGCGGGGAGGAAGCAGGAGGGATCATCTGGCCCGCCCTCTCCCCCGGGAAAGACGGTTTCGCGACAGCAGCAAAAGTCCTCGAGCTAGTCTGTAAATCTGGCAAGCCCCTCTCTCACCACATCAATTCTTTGCCAAAATACTCCAACTCCAAAACCCGCATCCCCTGCACAGCAGAGCAGAAGTTCGCCGTAATCGAGAAGATTAAGAAGGAGCCCCCGGAGAAAGAATCGGAATCACTAACTCTAGACGGCCTCCGGGTCAACTCCAGGGAGGGATGGGTCATCCTCCGGCCGTCTGGCACCGAGCACCTTGTCCGGATTTTCGCAGAGGCGAAGACCCTCAAGGAAGCCAGAGCCCTGATGGAGAAATACGAAAAGAAAGTGAAGAGTCTTCTTAAATAAAAGCCAAATGCCGTTTCAAGGAAATTAGCTAACTTATTTAAATCTGTCCGGCGAAGATTTTCTTTCGTGGGGCAATGAAAGAAAAAATAGCCTTCAGTGTTGAGTCGTCGCTTCTCAAAAAAGTCGATGGCATGGTCGATGGCGTGAAGGTGAAGAGCCGCTCCCATGCGCTTGAGATACTAATCCGAAGGGCATTTGGGGAAGACGAAGTCAGGAGCGCCCTAATCCTCGCAGGAGGGGAGAAGAAGAGCGATTCATATTCAACAATACGCGCCATGGTCCCGTTCCAGGACAAGCCGGTCCTTCAGCATATCCTCGAGTGGCTGAGAAAATTCGGCATCACGAACGTCACAATCTCAGTCGGTTACATGCGCGAGGAGATAGAGGCGTATTTCAGGGATGGCCACGACTTCGGGGTTAAGATAGATTACATGCGCGAAGACGAGCCCCTCGGAACAGCGGGGCCGCTTTACTTGGCGAAGAGCAGGTTCAACTCGACGTTCGTTGTCACCTATGCGGACGTGCTTTGCGACATCGACCTCACAGACATGATTAACCACCACAGGCAGTCCAAGGCTACTGCCACAATTGCCCTCAAGGAAGTCAAGGACGCATACAAATACGGGGTTGCAAACCTTGATGGGAACAGGATTACGGGCTTCGTCCAGAAGCCAGAGCCCGGGGAGGAGCTTAGCAACCTCGTGAATGCAGGGGTCTATGTATTCGAACCGTCCATATTCGACAAGGTTCCGAAAAAGGGGATGCTTGAGACGAATGTCTTCAGCAACCTTTCCAAGGGTCGGTCTCTCAACGGCTATGTTTTCAGCGGCAAGTGGTTCGAGGTAGAACCATAGCAGAAGACGTGGAGGTCCATCATATGAAAGCATTCGTTTTATGCGGGGGAAAGGGAACGCGGCTAAGGCCATACACATACTCGATGCCAAAGCCAATGCTGAAGCTCGGCAAGCGCCCAATACTTCAGTTCGTAATCAACAACCTTTCCTCGTCGGGGATAAAGGATCAAATACTCACAGTGGGCTACATGAAGGAGCAGATAATGGACCATTTCGGGGATGGGAAACAATTAGGTGTGAAGCTTTCTTATCTTGAAGAGACTGAGGAGATGAACACAGCGGGCTCCATTCTTCCGGGAAAGGACCTGATAGACTCGACATTCGTGGTCGTGATGGGGGACCATCTTACGATGGTGGACATCGAGAAGGCTGTGAAGCACCACAAGAAGAAGGGGGCAATAGCCACGGTCGGACT
>JBDRJJ010000184.1:0-4249 GCA_043815135.1 Microcaldota archaeon
CGTTGCCCGTGTCTTTCGAGGGAGCAACGTTCAGCTCAGAGAAATTCTCAATGTTCTCGGGGCTGCTCATTATCGCCCCTACGCACAAGCCCAGAAGCTGGACAACAAGGAACATCGCTATGACTCCAGCTATCTCTTTCATTCAATCATGCTTCGCCTGGTTGTTCCAGGCCCCTAATCATACTGCTTCACAATCTTAATAAAACCAGGCTTAGGCTTGAAGAGCTCACCCTTCATTATCAAATCCTCGATAAGCCTTCTTGCAGCCACCGGGTCAATGTTATACCCCTCTGATTGCTCTATCAGTTTCCCAATCTCAACCATGTCGTACTCTCTCTGGAGGTCCCTAACGAGCCCGAGAATGATGTTCACCTTCTCGACTTTCGACTTTGGCTGCCCTGTTGCGACAATATCCACGTCTATTTTCCCGGTTTCCTTGTCAAGAGCAATCTGTCTTAAGACGAAGTCATTAAGCTTGACTGCAAGCTCTGCATCGGCAAGCTCGACTGTCTCGCTCAATCTCGCTTTCGCAGAGGCTTCAGAAAGCCTTATCATCCCCTCGATATACCTCGGGGTTATCGGAACAGTTCCCTGGGACGCGCCCATCCTCCTCATCTCGACGTAATATTCCTTTATCTTCTCGGTTGCCTCTTTCGAGAGCTTGGGCCTCACATACTTCCTCGCGTATGCGATGTATTTCCTCATCATGTCGTGGTGAATGATTGTCTCGTCCTTCGCGAGGAGGTTTATTTTCAGGGACGCAGCCTCGTGGGAGCGCAGGATGTGGTCCGCTAGTCTCCTGTCCTTTTCCTCGTCCATGATGTCCTTAATCGGGAAAATCAGGTCGAATCTTGAAAGAAGCGTATTGGGGATGTCGAACTGTTCTCCAGGCAATTTATTCGGGTCGAACCTCCCGAATTTCGGGTTGGCTGCTGCGAGTATCGAGGTCTTCGCCTTGAATCTGGCGACAATGCCCGCTTTTGCGACGGAGACAGTCTGGCTCTCCATAACCTCGTGCATGGCAGCCCGCTCCTTGTCGTCAATCTTGTCGAACTCGTCGATAGCGACCATGCCCCCGCTTGCAAGAACGAGGGCACCTGCCTTGAGCGTCCACCCTCCCTCGGAAAGATCGTCCTTCTCAGCAGCAGCGGTCAAGCCGACTCCGCTCACCGTCTTCCCGCTAACATAGATGCTTTTCGGGGCGAGGTCGATGACATACTGGAGAATCCTGGTCTTCGCTGCTCCCGGGTCCCCAATCAACAAGAGGTGGATGTCGCTACGAATGTTTCCCCCCTCGGGCAGCTTCTTCTCGGGCGTTCCGCCGAACAGCTGGAGTGCGACCCCTGCCTTGATTTCATCATGCCCATAGATTGAGGGGGCAATCGACTTCACGATTTTCTCGAAAATTCTCGGGTCCTTGGAGAGCTCAATCACTTTCTGCGTGTCCTCCTTCCCTATCTCCACTTCCTCGAACTCCCTCTGGACCTTCTGCACGTGAACGATATCAATATATTTTGAGTATGAATCTCCCTTCCCTTGGACGGGGGGGCGTATCCTCAGAATTCCGGTCACTTCAACGGTGTCCCCCGGTATCACGGTGTTCACAAGGTCGTCCTCCATCCACAGCTCTATGTGGCTTGCGGGCGCCCCGCCGTGCAGCCTCTCGAGAAGCTCCTGTATCTCGCTCTTCTGGAGGTCCACAAAATAGGACTCCTCCTCAGCGAGCTCCAGCGCCCTCCTTTTGCACGCATCGCAGACCTGCGGCACTATCGTCTTCTTCGTCATCGGGACTTTCTGCACTGCGTCGCACTTCGAGCACTTGTAAACCGCAATCTTCACTTTCGGTCTGACTTCCGCCCTCTTCGTGATGACTCCCTCAAGCGTAATCATCTTCTCTATCTGGAGCGACCCGACATCCTGTATGAGGAGCTCCTTCTCCCTCGGCGGGTTGAAGAACCGGACATGGGGCTCGAACTTCACCCCTGCCTCCACCTTGTCCTTTCCGAGGTCGGATGCAGCGAGCCTTGCGGCTTCGATTCCAATATCGGGCTTTGCGACAAGGAAATCAGCGAGATTGTAATCGAACCTCCCCAGGTCAGAGCAGTCAACCTCGAAGCTCTTCTTCTCGGGGTAGCTCATGGCCACCATTTCAATGGAGCTGGCAATCTTGGGGTTCGTCTCGAAGAACTCGCGGAATCTCTCAACATACGGTGCAATGTCCTCTGCCATGGCAAACACAACTTGTCGCTTCACTCGTTAAATACTCTAGGAGCGTTGTTTTCCACTGTATCCTGTTCTTTTTCTCGTCTTCGCTCGCATTCTCCTTCCCACGTAACTCTCCCCTTTGAAACCGAACCTATAAATTAGTTCTCGAAATTCCAGTAATGGAAAACAATTCCAGAATCCGGGCTCAAATAAGGCTTCGTTTGCGTTTTTCCGGCGCTTAAAACGCGTCCACCTGCCATTTGGGTCGGTTTCATCAGTTTCCATTAATAGCGCCCAACTCTTTTGGAGCCGGCTTTTCGAAAAACAAAAACCGAAAAGATTTATATTCCTGAATCGGCACTAAATATTACTTGTTCTGTACAAATCGGGAGGTGCACACAATGTCTTCAGCAAAATTCGCCCAAAATGTGGATGCCCTTAGCAAGAATAGGCAGGAACTTTCAGGCATTATCCAAACTTTGAATTACAGGAAAGGCTTCAAGGACATAACTACCAGCCTAAAACTCAATCTCAAATCCTCATCGCTCGCATCAGTTTCCAACACCCTCTGGACTGCGAGGTCGGAGGTAGTCGAGAGCACTCCCGACTTGAAAATAAAGAAGCACAAAAAGGACAAGCAGGTTCTTGCGAGAGCCGAGCTATCGGAGTTGGCCAGCGCTGCAATGGAACTTTCCTACAAGGAGGGCAAGCTCCACAAGGGGGGCAATTTCAAGGATTTGCGCAGGCTCAAGGAGAGAATCGAGAACGCCGAGAACCAGCTCGCACAAGCAAACCCTGAGGCTGCAAAAGCTCTTGCAAAGGCAAGGGGGATGGTTGAGAACGATATAGCTAAGTTCTCTAAGGCTGCGTTCGATGCGCTCAAGGCGGACATGGGGGCACTCATTTCCGCCCTAGGGGAAATACAGAAAGGCGCAACGTCGTTCTCCTGGAGCCCTTTCAGCGGCTTCAAGGATAAAAGCATGCACAGGCAGACAATCGCCATGATTCCGAAGATAATAGACGCGCTGAACTCTGAGGCAAACGCAGAGCTCCTGAGTGGGCAGCCAAAGTCGCTTTCCGAGGCAGTCGGGACAGCCATGCACCTGGTTACTGCAGTCAACGACACGCTGTCCGAGATGTCCTCGCTGGACGCCAGGCTCGAAAAGCTCGACGTCAAAGCAAGCGACCTGGACAAATCGGCCCTGCCGAGCGGGTCAATTGTCGCGTTCCTCTCAACAAAGGAGCCGGACGAGGAGACCGGTCCGAAGGTGGTCGAGCTCAACATCGCACTTGAGCAGAAGGGCCTTAAGGTTTCTGGAGGCAGCAACTCCGGCAGCCACAGGACATCTGGAACCGGAATCTTAAAAGGGGACTACTGGTGGGGCTCGGTGCAGACGACAAAAGAGATGACACGAGAGGAGGCGAAGTCACTGATTGCCGAGGCCAAAGCCCAAATCTCGTCAAAGGGATTCGGGGTCACGGTTACTGACTTCAAGCCCCCAAAAGACCACGTCAAGAAGGGACTCTTGAAGGAGGAGAAGCCAAAGGTTCTCTCAATGAACGAGAAGGCCAAGCTGGTCTTAAAGGTCGAGGCAGATTACCAGAAACTCCAAAAGAAATGGAACGGGATAGTCTCTGAAATCGACAAGGCAAAAACCACGAACCCGATAGTCTGGAAGCTTCTCCTGACCGAGCCTAGTTCAGAGCACTGCCCGAAACAGCTCGTGCAGAACGCTGTAGAATACATGGGCGATGAGATCAAAAAGAGGAAAGTGGAAGTCGGACTCTCGCCACCCACGCACCATCCGGACTACAAGCAACCCGAGAAGGTGAGTGGGGGGGGAGCAGACGGCACCTAGTCCTCATCCGATTCTTTTTTATTTTATCCCCCCTAATCTTTACCCGAGGTGAGTTCTTTCACTAAAGTACTTGTTACAGCAGCATTGCCCTACGCAAACGGCCCGCTCCACCTTGGGCACATCAGGAGCACCTACCTACCTGCGGACATATACGCCCGCTACCAGCGCCTGATTGGCAACGAATG
>JBDRJJ010000185.1:0-4073 GCA_043815135.1 Microcaldota archaeon
TTTACTTCCCCCTCTTTCTTTTCCGCCTCTTTCTTCTCTTCTGCGGGGGGAGCCGCCTCTTTGCGGTGAACGCGCTTGCCTTCCTCAGCTACCCTCCGGACCGCCTCGGCCTCGTCTGAGAGCTCTGCAGACTGAATTACCCGTGGGAGCTCTATCTTCTTGGCCTTCTTCTTGTCTGGAAATTCCGTCCCCGGAGGAACGATTTTCACAATAACCCCGATTGCTCCTGATTTCGGGTACGCGGTAATCGATGCAATCCTCACGAGCCTTGACGGCTCGCCTGCCTTCGGGAGGTAGCCTGCTGACACGCGCAGCCTCTTACTCCTGCCTCCTTTTGCAGCAATCTTTCCGCTTGCGATGACTTCGGCGCCCAATGCGCCTGCGTCCATTATCATTTTGAGAGTCGCGTGGAGAATCCTCCTTATGTTCTTCCCCATCTCAATCATTTTCACCGCTTTCTTCGCCATCAGCCTCGGCTCTAGCTCTACGGTTGAGATTTCGACGACACTTATCTGCGGGTTGTCTATCTTGAACTCTCTCTGAACCGCCGTCGTGAGGTCGTTTATCGTCTTGCCCCTCTTCCCGATGACTCTTCCGGGGTTTGTGACTGAGACCGCAATCCGCGTAACCATTGGAGTTCTCTGTATCTCTACGTGCGAGAATCCTGCCCGGTCTAGCTCTTTCTCCAGAAACTCGGCAACGCGGTGCCTGTTTATGGAATCTTCAATGAATTTTCTCTCAATTGCCAAGCCATCCCCCTATCATTGTTTTTCATTCTTTTCGTGAACATGATTGTGCGGCTCGCCGTCCTTGTGCGAGTGCTCGAGCGAGTTGGAATTTCCCTCTTTCATTTCCACTTCGTTCTTGTCCTCTTTCTTTTCATCTTCTTTCTTCTCTTCTGCTGGAGGGGCCACTTCGTTGGTTTCCTCTTTTACTTCCCCCTCTTTCTTTTCCGAGGCTTTCTTTTTCACAACATTCCTGATGTGGGCGGTGAGTTTTTTCGCCTCCTCGTTCACTAGCTTGTCCCTGTCCGCTTTTGAGAGCACTGCTTTTGCTCTCTCCTTCACCTTGTCCAGGGACTTCTTCGACTCCAAAGACTCCTCGACTACGAGCTCTATTTTTGCAGTCTCGTAGTTGGATCTCCTGCTCCTGCCTTTCGGAGCCATTCTCGGAAGTATGAGCTGTTTGTTCGCGCATGCATGGGCGACTATCAAATCATCTCCGAGCCCCTTGTGCGAAGCATTGGCAACTGCGTTCTTCAGAACTGCAAGCACGAGCTTTGCTGCTTTCCTCGGATATCTTCCTTTCTTGCCGCCCAGCTCCCTCCTGTGGCCGAGGTGCTTGTTGTGCTTTCGGAACAGTATCGGGGTATTGCCCTCGGCGACTTTTTCGAGGAGCTCGAGCGCCTGCTCTGTTCCCTTGTGCCTAATCGCATCGCAGACTGCGCCAAGATCCTTGTATGACGCATCCACGTCGTGCACCTGCGCTTTCGCGAACTTGGCACCCGTTCCCTTGTATGAATATCCGAAGTTTGGCATTTTACCTACCTACTTGAGCGGGATAAACTTGCTTCCCCTCGTTGCACCGACTCCCGGTCCCGAGTGGAGAACCCTTCCTGTAGTGTGGGCAAGGTCCCCCAGCCTATAGCCGACCATTTCCGGGGTGATTACAACTATCTTGAACTCCTTCCCATTGTGAATCCCGAACTTAATTCCGACCCACTCTGGGAGGATGACTGCTTCCCTTACCTGGGTTTTTACCGTGACGTCCTTGCCATCGAGCTTGAGCTTGCGCGCGTTCCTAACTTTTGTCAGGAGCTTCTTGTATTTTGAAGCAGCTCTCTTTATCGTCCTCCTTACCCTGGAGGTGAGGAACGGTAAGAGTTCCTCGAGTGTCATGTTGCCAAGCTCCTCGATGCTTTTTCCCCTGTAAACAAATTTCCTTGCCATCGCAATCAGCCCTTTTCAGTCCTCTTGTTAGACTTGCGCCTTCCAGTGCTCCTTGCAGCAATGTGCCCTACTTTTCTTCCTGGAGGAGCGTTTCTTGAAACAGTCGTAGCCTTCCCCGCATGGTGCTGCTTGCCCCCGTACGGGTGGGCGACCGCATTCATCGCAACACCCCTCACGTTCGGCCAGGTCAGGTTCCTCGCGTGCTTCTTGTGGTGGTTGGCCCCGGCCTTGAGCATTGGCTTTTCTAGCCTGCCTCCCCCGCAAATGACACCGATCTGTGCCCTGCAAAACGCGTCAAGGATTTTCGTTTTCTTGGAAGGCAGCATTATCGTGACTGTGTTCCCATCGTGAGACACTACGTATGCACTCGTTCCAGCAGCACGGACGAAAAGCCCGCCGCTTCCTGGATGTGCCTCTATATTATATATGGGTATTCCATCCGGGATTTTTGATAGCGGGAGAACATTGCCAAAAGCAACCGACGCCCCGAGCCCCTGCTGGAAAGTGTCTCCGACTCTCGCACCCTCTGGAGCAAGAAGATGGAGGTCCTCCCCGCTCTGAAGCTTGACTTCCATCAGGATGGCTGTTCTCGCAGGGTCGTCGACGAACCTCGTTATCTGGCCGCTCAGAACCCCGCTCTTTTCCGTTTCGTCATATCTTCGGTAGGTAAGCTTTGTGAAGAACCTGTGGGAAGGTCGCCTGTAGGCCGAAGAACCCTTCCCGCGCTTCTGTTGTATGAGCATTTTTCCCATTTTCACTCACATACCTTCGCCCAAAGCCTCCGCGTTCCGGCGGAGGTGAAGGCGATTTTCTTTTTCCCTTCACCAATCATTATTCCCTCGCCTTCAGGCGAGGGTATGTGACACCTAAGCAATCTTGAGCTTTGCAGCGATGTCGTCTGCCGAGTATCCCTTTGCGAGCTTGATGATTGCCTTCCTCCTTCCGTCAAGGGCGTTGAGGACGTTGACTTTCTCCACCTTGACGTTGTAAGTCTTCTCGATGGCCTCTTTTATCTGCTTCTTGTCCGCCCTGCTGTCAACGATGAATATAATCTTGTTCTCGCGTTCTATCATGCCCACTGCCTTTTCCGTTGTCAGTGGATATTGGAGCACTTTCATTGTATCAACCTGATAGCTTCTTTATCGCGCCCTCGGTCCAGAGCGTGAGCCTGCCCGGGTTCGTGCCCGGGGCAAGGACGCTTGCCTTGAGCTTTGTTGCAACTGCGACATCGACTCCCACGAGGTTTCTCGCACCCTTCAGGGCACCACACTCCTCGCCGACTACAACGAGGACAGTTCTCGGGGTCCTTGTCCCCCCTCTCCTTCTTTTCGCAACACCTGAGAGCGCTTTCCTCGCTTTCCCCCTCTCAAGATCACCATCGAGTCCAAGTGCTGAGAACACCTTGAGTATGTCCTTCGTCTTCGCGACTTTCTCGAAGCCGGAATCGACTATGAGCGGAAACTCTTTAACCCCTTCAACCACGTGGCCGCGCTTGGAAACCAGCTCTTTCTTCGTAGTTGCCGCAATTGCGCTCGCCATTGCCTTCGCATATTCCTTCTTGTTGATTTTCTCTATGAGTATCTTCTCAACCTTCGGCGGGTGGGCCCTTCTCCCCTTCACGGAGAATGGAACAATCCTTACCCTGCCAAACCTCCCTTTCGGGAGCTTTTCCCTCGGAAGCCTAGAAATACCGCGGTTCTTTATCGAGCCGTAGTCCTCTTTCCTCCCCTTGTAGTCTGCGCTCGTCTCGACACCGGCGTGCTTGTAAGCTCCTTTTGGCTGGTACTCGCGTGTTTGTTCGGAGATGACGGCCCTCCTGATTAGGTCCGGCCTCACTGGTTCAGCGAAAGACTTGGGCAGGTCTACCTGCCTGACCGGCTGGCCTTCGAGTGAATAAACGTTTACTTTCATCTGAATCATCCTTGCTTAGAGCTCATTGAAACGTACTTTATCTCGGGCTTTTTGGGAGAAGGAACGGGTCTCCAGGACTTCTTCATCCTGATGAGCCTCTTCTTCGGGCCTCCGACAGAGCCCTTTATGAGCAGATAATCATTCTTCACGACACCGAAGTTGATGAACCCGCCCTTCGGGTTTATCTCGTTCGGCTTGTCGCCTATCTTGAGA
>JBDRJJ010000186.1:0-2918 GCA_043815135.1 Microcaldota archaeon
CTCCGATTTATTAAGACTCATTTCCCGTAGCTTGGCTGGTCATAGGCGACGATGCCGCCCTTCTTGAAAATCACTTCTACGAAAGGCTTGGCGCTTTCTTGCCAGCTGACCGATTCTGTCCACACCTTGAAATTCGGGTCGCTTGTGCTGGGGATGTAGTGCTCGGACTCGTAAGAGACAAAGTAGCTCTCGGCGTTTGGGCCGAGGACAAAACCGGTGAACTTGGGATTAAACCCTGGATCTATCCTATCTGGCATCTTGGTTGAGAGCTCGATTGGAACGTTCTTTATCGAGAGCTTGTAAATCCTCCGCTCGTTGTTCTTTTGGTTGTATTCCAAATAGCCGCTGAAGCTGAGCAGGGTCTTCGCATCCTCAGAGACTTCCCCCTCTAGTTTCAGGTATTCGCCGCTCATCGAGCTCGTCTTTTTCATGTCAAAAGTCGCTGAAAACTTCCTCCCGTCCCAAACGATGGGATTTTCTGCCTCGCGGGTGTTGAATATCGCTATGAATAGTTGCTCGTGAGTCTGGTCCTTCGTATCCTTAACTGTGCTTTGGGCCCTTATTGACACCGAAATATCTTCAGTCATCTGCAGGATGTCTAGCAAATCAAAAGGCCTCTTGGCCTGGAATTTCTTCTCCCCCTGCGCCAACAGCTCTTTTCCAGTTGAGTCGTAGACTGAAACCTTCACCGTGTATTCGCCCTCTTTCCAGTATTCGTATCTCTGAATCGTGGAGGATGTTCTTCTCTCGCCATTCAGCTCGCCGAAGTCCCAAACATAGACCGCTTTGGTCGGGGCTCCGGAATATTCAGCTGTGAAGTTGTAGTAGACTCCGAGAGCCATTATGTCCTCTGGGCCCGTTATTGAGGCTGACCCCGTCTGTTTTTCCTGTTCTTTCTCCTCCTTTTGCTCGTTTCCCATGCAGGCGTTCCGCTCATTTTCGCCTGGGACAGCGTTGCAGCACCTTGTTCTCAGCTGCTCGCTCGCTATCCCCTTGCAGTAGGAGATGTCTCCGATCAATTGGGAATAGCAGAGGTTGCGCCAGTCGAGGTTCTCGAAGTGGTTGCACGTTTGGAAGAAGCCGCCTTTCAGTGCTGCAGCAAGCACGCACTCGTTCTGCTGCTCTTCGCCTTTCAGGAGAAGGCAGTCCTCCCGAATCAGCTTGAAGACGAAGAGCTTGCAGGTTTTTTTCTTGTCTCCATCAGTTATTTTTTCGCAGTATGAATTGTCTTTTTTGAATGCAGCCCAGCAGAGGTTGGCTTCAGGGCTTTTTGTGTCTTGGAGGCGTTGGCATCCCTTTTCTCCGAATTCCGGGTATTCGCTCAGTAATTTAAGGGAACAAAGAGTCGCTTCGTCTCCTTTCAGTTTCTTGCATTGCTCATTGTTGTAGGTGACTGCAAACAGGAGCACCTGATCCATTACGAAAGATTCGTTCTGCTCTTTAACTCCGTACATTACCAGATCGATGTTTTTTAGAAGGTCGATTTTGTGCTCGACCACTGGGTCCGCTTCTATTATCCTGGTTGGGGGGATTGAGAACGTTATATCGTCAACGCTAGCAGCGAATTCCTTGGGGATGTTTTCGATGTGGGTGTACTCGAGCTGGGAACCTCCGGTGTTCTCGAAGGAAAGCACTATTGCCCCCTTGAAAGAATCGCCGTTTTCCCGCGCGTATTCGATTTTTCTTTCGAGGAAAAGGTTCTCTTGCAGCTCCTCGCGGGCAAACTCATACTTGTAGTTGTCCTTTTTCCCGTCCCCGTTTGAATCGGAAGTCTTCAGCTCTCCGAAATCGAATTCCTTGTTAAGGCCGTTCTGCTCGAAGAATTGCTCAAGAGTCTGCGCCTTCTCTTGGGGAGCGGGTTCAGCGGGTTTTGCCTGCTGCTGCCCAGTTGCGGGAGCAGGCTGTTCGGGAGCAGAAGCGCAGCCGAAAAGTAACACTATCGAAATCAGTAAAACGAAGAGCCAATTTCTCATCAAATCCACCCCGCTTTTTTAACAGAGTTTAATAATTTAAAATGTTTGGAGGAAAATGGTTACTCACTCAGCCCTCGCCGTGATGCTCCCGATTGTTTTCCTTACGGCACTGGTGGGTTCGGAGGCGTAGTTGTAGCCTATCACGAGCTTGCCCGCGTAATAGTCCCCCCTCTCGAATTTCACGGGGTTCCCGTTCTCGTCCTCGCATATTACCTTGAAGCCCACTGTGGAAGATGACTGGACGGAAACCCCGCCCCTGTTCGAGTCATAGCCCCGGCAACTGGAGGCGTCGCACTTCTCGAGCTTGGTCTTGTCGTGGGAACAGCTCACGTAAGTGACTACGAGAGGATTGTAGCTGTTGACGAGCGAGAAGTAGAGGAAATTATCTTCGCTTGAGAGCCAAACGCTTTGGCATCCGAACGTGTCACTCATCACGCAGTATTCCGGAATCGAGACTTGCCCGAAGTATACGAGGAGAAATGCATAAACAAAATAGATAACCATGAAGGCGCTTATCACGATGTTCGCCTTGAAGACCCCGCCCATCGCCGCGATGAAGACTTTCGAGTTGCTCTCCTTCAGGTATCTCAGGCCCGCGTAAGCAGAAACGATTGAAACCACGTAGGGCATGTACTGGGGGATGAAGTAGACCTCCGGCTCGAAGAAGCTGAAGATTGAGAACGACCTTGAGAGCGGGGAGAGCCCGAGCACTAGGAATACGAGTGAGACGAACGCGAGAGCGTGAATGTAGTCAATCTTGGCTTGCCCCAACTGGCCACCGAAAATATTCCCGGTTTGCCCTTTAAGAACTTTTCTTCATGAGAACAACGAGAACTAGAAGAAGTACGAGTTCCTGAAGCGCTCCTTGTCGAGCTCCTCTTTTATTATTTTGGAAAGAATGTCGGGAGCAGGGACTCCGATGAATGCGATTCGGCCGTTTATCGC
>JBDRJJ010000187.1:0-3087 GCA_043815135.1 Microcaldota archaeon
ACCACAATCGTCTCCCCGACAATCTGCTCCCCCTCGTGCTCGTGGAAGTGGCCCGAGACGCTTAAGAAGGGGGCCCGCTCCTCAATGATTTTCCTTATCGCAGGGCTCCCCAAATTCTCCCCGTCTACCATGTCAAAGCATCCGATTGGGGGCATATGCGTTAAAAGAATTGTTCTCCTGCTGATGCCAAGTTTTCCAAGAGCTTCAATTATCTCTGAATCGGAAAATGCGAAAGGCATCCTTCCGGGGCGGTTGTTTCCCCCGAAACCCACGACCTCATATTTCTCGAGCTTTTTCTTCTTGTTGTGAATGCTGTGCCCACTCTTCTCGAGAAATTCGATAACCGGCGGCTTTTCCATGTTCCCCGGAACAGCGTAAACATTCCCAAGGGGCTCGATTAACTCGCTCGCAAACTCAACTGACCCGGTGTTGCTTATGTCTCCGGCTATAAAAACAGCATCAAATTTCCTCTTAGAAAGAAGCATCCTGACCCTGTCGATAACGCGATGGTCGTCATGCATGTCGCTTAAGACTAGGATCTTCATCCTAAGGACCCTTAACCGCCCTTATCGCGTCAACTCTTTTCTGGAAATCGGCTTTGAGCTTCTCTGCAATGAAATTGCCAGTGTAAGCATCGGCTTTCGCGGCAATGGAAATTTTCGTAGAAAGCGCCCTAGAAATCTTCCCCCTCTGCTTCTTCGGTGCCATGCTGATGTAGGGGTGCTGGAATATGAGGCCGTGCTTCGGGGGCTTCGAGTGCTTCTTCAGGTGCTTGAACAGCGCCTTTTCAGCTCCCAATACCTGCACGGTGCTAGCTGGCATCCTCGCAAGCTTCTCAACGCTCCCGGCTTTCGCGACAAGCTTCGCCGCAAGCCCAGGCTCCACGAGATGAGTGATGTTCGGGCACGTCTCGCGCACAAGAATCTCCTGGTATCTCTCTAGGTTCTCACGCAACTCGTAGAGCTCGATAATCTTTTTTGCCATTTCCCTGATGGCCTCAAGGTCCTCGGGCTTCAAGTCAATGCCCATCGTTCCCTTCGCCTTCTCGGATAGGAAATTTGCCTTGTCCTTTCCCACAACTTGGATGAGCAATCCCACATCCGGATTCTCCCTGTCCAGTTCAGCAACCAATTGGCAGAACTTCTTCGGCTCAGAAATTCGAAGTTCTGGGAAATAAAGGGCGTACCACTCACTCAACCGTTCGAAGAGCAGATTCGCGGCCTTGTTATTGTCATCTATTGCGCCCACTACATGGGTAAGCAGTCTATCCCGCTTTGCCATCTCCTTCTTTATGCCAGCTTTAGCTCTCTCAAGGAAATCCATGCTCTTTCTATTCCAATCAACAATAATAAACGTTTCTAATCAACCTAGAAGAGCCTCACCACGGCAACTCCTACATAACCGGGCTTTCTAACGATTCCGTTTCCCTTTCCTTTCACGTGCACATCCACTATAGTCTTCCCCATGATTCTCCTGTAATGGAGCTTGGTGTCCCTCCAGTCGGGCCCTCCCCTTCCAAAAGAGACCATATTCTTCCCTTTCCTGACCTGGAGGCCGATTCCCTTATCCACAACTCTTCCGTCTTTGACAGTGAATTTTCCCGAAAGCGTTGCCTCTGCGTCTGCAATCATTTTTCCCCTAAACTCGGCTGCCCAGTGCGTTTCCATAGAGCTCGTGTGCATCACCCCTCCCCTGAAGAGCGTGCCCTGGCTTTGAGTCGCCCCGACGACACCTACTGCGGAACCATTTTTAGTGCCTGCACTGCTTGAGGTGCTGTTCACTTCCCCCCCGACCAGAAGTCCACTGAGGACTGGTACTGAGATTCTGACTCCCTTGAAGATGCTGCCTTCCTTCCCTTTCCCGTTGTTGCTGAGCAAGAACGTTCCGGTAACGCCATCCCCGAGGTTCTTGCTTAGCATAAGCAAGGTATTCTCCGTTCCATTATCCGTTTTCCCAAATTCGGCGTATCCCCACTGCCCGTATTGCGTATAATGGTAAACGGCCGGGTTGCCGTGCACTCCGTAATTGGAGAAGTTTGGGTATGTGCCAACCTTGGCCACAACCTTTTGCTGGGCTTGGCTCGAGTCGGCTTGCGCGACTGCAGGTTCAGAGGTGGCAATCACCGCTGCGAACGCCAACCCAGTAACAGTATATACAATAGCGCTTCCGCTCACCATAGTATCCGCCTCCCTTCTGGTTTCCCAGAATTAGCAATAACCTATGCGCTTTCAAGTATTTAAAGGAACTCTACCCCTAGGGGGGTAGTGAAAAGATAGTTATTTATTACAAGGATTCGGAAACTATTCATGGAAACGGCGATTCTCGAGAAGATTGGCTTGTCCAAGGGTGAAACTAAGGTCTATTTTGCCCTGCTCGAGCTGGGTCCTAGCACAACGGGACCGCTAGTCGATGTTTCAGGTGTCAGTTCCTCAAAGATATACCTGGTTCTCGACCGCCTGATGAAAAAGGGTCTTGTCAGCTACTTCCTCCAAAAAAAGAAGAAATACTTCGAGGCAGCCGACCCGAGGAGGATAGTCGATTATCTGGAAGAGAGGGAGAAAGAACTTGGGGAGCAGAAGAACCAGATGTCGAAGCTGCTACCTTCCCTGCTAAAACAACGGGAACTCACCAAGCAGAAGCATCAAGCCACCATTTTTAGGGGGATGAAAGGAGTTGAGAGCGCCTATGACGACGTCCTAAGGACGATGAAACCCGGTGACGAATATTACATCCTCAGCGCACCGCAGTCTTTGCCGGAGCAGTTCCGTAATTTCCTAATGATTCACCACCGGAGAAGGGAACGAATGCGGATTCGCGTGAAGATAATGATAAGCGAGAATCAGAGGTCTACTCTTGGCGCTGACAGGGGGGAGAACAAGTTCATCGAGCTCAAGTACCTCCCCCCCGGAGTCATACTTCCGGAAACCATCCTCATTTATGGGAACAAGGCTTTCACCTTGGTTTGGGGCCGCGAGCCCATAGTCTTTCTCTTGGAGAGCAAGGAATACGCAGATTCGCTCAAGCTCTTCTTCAACCTTCTTTGGGAAGACGAAGCCAGGACATACCGGGGCATGGCGGGAATGGAGG
>JBDRJJ010000188.1:0-2549 GCA_043815135.1 Microcaldota archaeon
GGGGAGAAGAACGTGCTCGCAGAATCAGGGCTCTTCGCGCTCGCACTTGCGATAGGCATTGCGCCAGAAGCGCTTCCTGCGATAATCACCGTTTGCCTGACCACTGGCAGCAGGCACCTCGCGAGCAAGAAAGTTATTACAAAGAAGCTTGCAGCTATCGAGGACCTTGGGAACATGGATGTGCTGTGCACAGACAAGACGGGGACCCTTACCGAAGAGAGCTTGCGGATGGATAAATACGTCGACCTGGATAGGAAGGACAGCCATGATGTCTTCGAGTATGCGCTGCTTTGCAACTCCTCAGTGGGGAGCGGGAACCACATCAAGGGCAACGCAGTCGATGTGGCAATTGCGAAGAGGGGCCATTCGCTTAAGACCGACTTATCGAGGTTTTGTAAAGTGCAGGAGATACCGTTTGATTACCAGAGGAGGAGGATGGGGCAGGTTGTCGATGAAGGCAAGAAGAGGTACCTTATAGTGAAGGGGGCGCCTGAGTCGATTCTCTCTGTTTGCTCTAAAATCAGGATGAGTTTTAAGCTCCATGGAAAGAACGAGAAGGAAGTGGAATTGCGCAGGGTGATAGATTCTTACCACGAGGAAGGACATAGCGCGATAGGGGTTGGTTACAAGGAGATTGAAAAAAAGGGGGCGTATTCAAAGGACGATGAGGAAGGGCTTGTTTTCATAGGATTTGTGCTGTTCAGCAATCCGCCGAAACACACGGTGAAAGAGACCCTCGGGAGACTGAAGAAGCTCAACGTGAAGCTCAAGATATTGACTGGCGATGACGCCCTCGTGACAAGAAAACTCTGCTCAGACATCGGCTTTTCACCTGCTTTTGGGAGGATTGTTCTTGGAAGCGAGCTTAGGGGGATGGAAGGGGATGAGTTCTCCCAGGCGATTGAAAAGTTTGATGTTTTCGCAAGGGTCGCCCCAGACCAGAAGCTCGCGATTGTCGAGGGGCTGAGGAAGGGGGGCCACGTGGTCGGGTTTATGGGCGACGGGATTAACGACGCGCCTGCGATTAGGGCGGCGGACGTGGGGATTTCCGTCAACACCGCCGCGGATGTTGCAAAGGGGGCCTCCCACATAATACTGCTCAAGAAAAGCCTCGGGGTCGTTTGCGACGGGGTGGAGGAGGGAAGGAGAATTTTCGGGAACATAATGAAATACATCCTGAACACAATGAGTGCGAATAATGGGAACATGATAACTGTCGCAGTATCATCGGTCTTCCTGCCGTTCATACCGCTGCTCCCCTCCCAGATTCTTCTGAACAACCTCATCTCAGACCTCCCGATGTTTGCCATCTCGAGGGACAACGTCGACAGGGAAACGACGAGAACGCCCCATAAGTGGGATATTAATTTGATTATGAGGTTCATGCTCTTCTTTGGGCTCATAAGCACGCTATTCGACCTGGTTCTCATCGGAATTCTTTATTTTGTCATGGGAACCGATGTGGGGGTGTTCAGGACTGCGTGGTTCCTGCAGTCCATACTCTCGGAAATCATCATCGTGTTCTCGCTAAGGACGCATCTGCCTTTCTTCAGGAGCATGCCTTCATGGCTTCTGGTGATAAGCTCGATTCTTGCTGCAGCAGTTTCAGTTGGAGTCATTTACTTTGGGCCTGTGGCTGAGCTGTTCCAGTTCGCGCCTCTCGGGGCACCCGTGCTCCTCTTGATAGCCGGGATACTTGCCGCATATTTCGCCGCTACGGAGATTGGAAAGGCTGTTTTCTATTCTAGATTCGCCTCTTCCAATTAAGCCCGGGTCGAAAGGGTTAAAACCTTCCAAACTCCAAACTTTTTGTTCATGACGCTCTGGAGAGGGGGTATTTCCTTGGAAAAACGCATCAAGAGACGCTCGAGAAAGGCCTCGCTTCCGCCGGGCACTCTTGTCCACATAGGCGAGGAGCGGACTAGCGCCGTAAGGATAAGCGTAATGGACTATTCGGAAGAAAAGTTCGAGGAACGGGAAGTTAAAACAGTGGAGGAGTGCTTCCCTTTCAAGGATACCCCGACCACCACCTGGATAAATGTGGATGGCATCCACCAGCTGGACATCATTGAGAAGATTGGGCAGCATTTCGGGGTGCACCCGCTTGTTCTCGAGGACATAGCTAACACTGAGCAGAGGTCAAAGGCAGAGGATTTCGAGGCATATCTATTCATCGTGCTGAAAATGCTCGATTACAACACAAAGGACGGCACGACAAGCGTTGAGCAGCTCAGCCTGATTCTTGGCCCGAATTTCGTTGTGTCGTTCCAAGAGAAGCCGGGCGACATATTCGGCCCAGTCCGCGAGCGCATAAGAAAGGGGGGGACGCGAATCAGGAAAGGCGGAGCGGACTATCTCGCGTATGCCCTCATTGATACGGTTGTGGACAACTATTTCGTGATACTCGAAAAAATCGGGGAGAGGGTGGAGACCATTGAGGACAAGCTGGTCTCAAACCCCGTCCCGGAAACGCTCCAGAACATTTATGACATGAAACAGGACATCATAGCACTCAGAAAATCAGTCTGGCCACTGAGGGAGATACTGGG
>JBDRJJ010000189.1:0-3583 GCA_043815135.1 Microcaldota archaeon
CTGCTTCTGTGATGGAATATACGATTTCTCCCGGGGAGAAACATTATGGGGAGATGACAACTGTAATCGACAGGGTTTACGATTACATAAACAAGAAGGAAATAACTTCTACAAAAGAATTGTCTGAAAGGCTCGGCATAAAACAGAAGCAAGTGGAACGAATGGTCGAGATGCTCGAAACGAGTCAGCTGATTAAGCTCAGGTATTCCGTAGTCCCGACAAACGGGAACATAGAGATCCTAGCTGCTAGTAGGAGTTACGACCCGAAGAAAGAGATTACGCACGAGGAAAGGATAAAGAAACTCAAGAAAGTGATTGTGCGGGACGTTGAGAAGCTCGAGGGGGCAGTCGCTTCCATGGAACATCACCTCAATATGTGGTCGTCTGAAGCCGAGGAGAAAATGACGAAGGGAACGTTTGATGAGCAATCGGCAAAACAGGTAGTGAATGAAGCGTCTAGAATGGAAAGAACGCTTGACCATGTGAGAACCGAGACAACTGCAAGGCTCGCAACAATAAGCAAAAGGGTTGCGGAGATGCGGGGAAGAGTCAATAAGGGAGAGAACAAGCCAAAGCCCGACAAGCCATCTGGCGTCGGCGGCGGGCTCTTCAGGATTAAGAACCCATTCAACTTCTAGTTTTGAGGGAGTTTCTTGCGAGTCGCTATAATCGGGGCCTCAAAAGACAGTCTAGTTCAACCCGGAAACCGAGAGTCCGGAACTCGAAAAGAGGGCTCGCGAACTCGGGATTCGGGCAATTTTGCCTGCGCGATTGTCGCTATTGGGGTGTTGTCAAGCGAGTTTCCATGAAGAATTTGAATCAAAAAGCGAACATTTATAAATTCGAATTCACATAACATCTTCAACGCGAGTTATCTCCACTAGGCGAGGCGATAGGAAATGTTTTTCCATGGACGAATATTTCGACACCATAGCAACGATATGGGTCCGAGCCCCATTAGAAAAACTGATTCAAACTCGATTGCGCAGAATGTGGCAGAGGCGGCACTAAAGGAATTCGCATCCAAAAAAGGGTATGGGACCCCCGCTGAAATTCTTTCTGACAGGGCGGATAGACGAAACTCTCTTTTAAGTGAATTCTGCGCTGAAGGGCTCAAGAGCTTCACCCCTGGGCAAATCGCAGAGGCGATAATAAAATGGCGTTACCCAGCCAAGATTCTGAGTTACCATGAAACCAACAAGGACCAGGCAGCATCAGCGATTGTGCTTGGCATCACTTCAAAAGTGAACCTCTTTGACATGTTTAACGGGGGCATACCGGTCGTTGAAAACGGAAAGTTGTTGAACGGTGTGTTCGGCCGGACGACCACCAATTACATGGTCGCCGAGGACACCCTTCCGGACGTCCTTTACCTCACAAACCACGCTCTTGAAAAGGAACTTCCCCAACCTCCGCTAATCTTGTTTGTAGGAAGGTGTTCGAAAACCTCTGAGTTCGCACAGGAGAGCGCCAAGGTGGTCCAATCAAGGGAACAGCTGGAAAGTGAGCTTGGACACCTAATGGTTGAGGAACACCGACTGAAGATAGCGGACAAGAAACATGACTCAACCGTGAAGTTCAGGCTTCTTTGCGTTGTTTGGGATTCCGATGCGGGAAAGCTTATGGTCGTCAGTAGTAAAAGAGACACTCCGACTCCTTTCGTTGACTGGGTTACTCCAAATCTTAACAGCATCCTCTCGGCATCAGACGGGCAGCTTGGTGCGATAAAGAGCTTCGCTGAGGAGAGCGGACTTCTCGAGAAGCTGAGAAACCCAAAAAACGGGAACAGCGAGTACAACCCATGGGCGGAGCTTCTTCAGAAGGTAGAAAAGAGCGAGGGCGTCACCGAACCAATTATCCAAAAGGGAGATGCTTATAGGCAAGCGGTCAAGATATGGCGTTATGCAACGCTCCAGATTGCAGTTGAGAACACGAAACTGTACGAACAGAAATGGGCGAGCATTAAAGTCGTTTCTGATATCTTAACTGCCAACACCAAGCTTGCATGCGATGACGGCAGGCAATCCGGGGATGTGAATGTTCTCGGGGCCATAGTCACGAAAGCAGAGTTCAGTGAACTATTCGGAAAGAGCAACCAGGGCATGGAAACCCTTCGGTTCGTTCCGCACTACAATTGTGGTTTCCTCACTGGGTGCCATCAGGTACACCTAATGCTCGAGAGGCTTCAGACTATTTTGAACGCGGAAACCAACGCCATTGAAAAGCAGCGTATGTCCAGTTTCTTCATCAGGCACCTGAAGCGTTTCGCCACTGAGGTAAGGGCTAAGCCTGTCGAACCGGAGACTCTCCGCGACTATCTGCCCGCGCATCTGGCGCAGGAATTGGACGACCATCTTAACAAGATAAAGACCAAAAACCCGGATAACCGGAAATTTGTAGAGGCGATTCACGAGCTTTTCGCTGCGCCCGGAGACAGACTACGAACGATACTTCGAAGAGGCATCGAAACAGAAGTCTTCAAGCAGGACCAGAAGACTGGTTTCGTTTCAATGGTTGCAGCTGACACGGTTTACAGAAACCTTTTTGCGGCCTTTGGCGAGGGCTACCTGAAGAAATTTACGTTCAACCAGGTGAACTCCCTAGTCATTGAGGAAGCATCTAGAACTGCGCATGAGAATTATTCCCGCTGGGCGGGGCAATTGTCCGGGCGAGGATTCAGAATAGAATTTTTTATGGATAACTTCATTACGGGCCAGGCCACAGTAGTTCCAGAAAGGCCGCAAGCTGCAGCCGACTTGGAGGACTTGAGAAGATACGACCATTATCTGACAACTAAGTTCACTCCCCAGGAAGTGACCGAACTCGGGTTGAAGGAAAAGACCGTCTGGGAGATTCCGAAGTAGGCTCAGCTTCCCGCTTTCGTTATCTTCCTCATTATTATCTTGAAGGTCAGGGCTTGCCCTGCAAGCTCGTGGTTGAAATCAATCTTTATCGTTTCGTTGTCAAGAGCAACCACTACCCCGGCCATCCCGCTCGATGTCATAAGCTTGGAGCCGACTTGGATTCCTTCCGGGGTGTTATTTTTAGGGACGGAAACTATTAGGTCCTCTCTTTTCTCCCCGTATGCCTCGCTCGGCTTGAGGGTTACTGTTTTCTCATCCCCAATCTTCATGCCGAGAACTGCCGAATCAAAGCCCGCTATCATCTGCCCTGCGCCGACGGTAAATTCGAGCGGGGAATATGCTGGTCGGAGAGGGAGGTTTGCTTTTGCTGCCTCTTCCTTGATTGAAGTGTCGAACACTGCCCCGTTATCGAGCGTTCCCAAATAATCAACTGCGACTAAATCCCCTTTCTCGGCAATCAAAGTAACGACCTCCTCAGTTTTTGTTTGATTTGCGGTTTGATTCTTCAGCTCGTTTACTTGCTCAGCGCTCTGAGAGGCGCATCCTAAGAGCAACATGGCCAGTGCAAGAAGCAAAAAGTATTTCATAGAACCATTGAACAAGAATTCATGGGTATGTTTTATAATACCTGTCCTGCCGTTGTTCCGTACAGGGCAAGGCATTAACACTATGCCCAAAAAAAACGAAAAGAGTACTGAAATTGAGAAAACATACGGGGT
>JBDRJJ010000190.1:0-4927 GCA_043815135.1 Microcaldota archaeon
TTGTTCATCAAATGTTCCCACCTCGGAGTTGGCGCTCAGCTCCCATAACCACAGCGGTGTTGGCAGGTTTTCAATATCGCTCTCCTTTAAAGTCAGCAACGGATACGCGTTCTGCGATAGTGACCAAAAATTAACATCTGCCTTCAACCAGCTAAATTCGTTCCCGTAGACCAACGGCAAGTCGACATCAAATAGCTGATTGCGTATCTTCATTCAAAAGCCTTAGCTTTGTCGGAAAATCATTTAATGACATATACCATGCAAAATGGGAATTTAACCCTTCGGTTCCAGAATCAGCTGGAAAGCCAGTTCTCGACGCTGCAGATTGCGACGCTCCAGGGGATGAACACTACAATCCCGATTGCCCATAAGCCAGCAAGACCCAGATATGAAGCACTGTTTTCCAGGACCGGCGGGAGCGATGATACTGAAATTACCCCGAGTTTAAGGAACGTTAAGAACAGGACGACTAAAAGAGGGAGCGACAGGAAGAACAGCAGGGGAATTGAAAGGAGCGATTTTTTTAAGTATGATGAGCTTGGGGCAAGTTCCATCTCTTCCCGTTTGGTCTCGCCGGTGGCCCAGGAGGGCTTCCTGAGAAGGTGGATATTGGGGATTCTGTTGAGCTCCTGGTAGGTCACGATTGCAGGCTCGACCGGAGCTTCAGCGACTTCCTTTGTCTCAATATTAGTCTTATTGGTTTCTTTTTTTGAACGTCGTGACTTTGATTTTTTTCTTGCCATTTCCCCACCTTTTTGCCCTCATGCGCCCGTTCTTTCTGACCCGCCTAATCCTTGTTTCCTTGAAAACCATTCTTTCCTCGTCTTTTTCCATTGGAGACTCGATGAATCCCTCATCTTTTTGTGAAGAGCTTAGGATTGCAGTCTCCTGGTCTTCCGGCTTTTGCCCCCCAAAAAACCTAAAGTATGTGTTGTTGGGAAGAGAAAGAAGCTTCTCAAGGAACATTTTCTGCCCGTTGTCCTCTGTTTTTATCTCGGAGCTTATGTTCTTGCGCATTTCCGAAAGCCTGGAGTTGAGAAGAGTGACCCGTTTATTGACGCGGAACAGCACGAGTTCGAGGTCCCGCTGTATTTCCTTGGACTCGAGATTCGTCTTCCTGAGGACAGTGGGCGCCGAGCCATTCAAGGCAACCACGTTGTCCTCGACATCTGAAGACCACGAGTGCAGATGGTGCTCGATTGAGGTGAACGCGTCGTCAATCCTGTTCATGTCCTCGTTTAGTACTTTTTTCAAGTCTCGTATTTTTTCCTCTTCGGAAATCTCCGTTTTCGCCAGTTGACTATGCTTGTTCATGACCCAGACGTCTGCGTTCTCGCCCGGGAGAATCGAATATTTGAGCTGTACGAGGCCTCCGCGTTCCAACATCTCGACCATTTGCTCCATCTGGGTCTTATTTATGCCCATTCTCAATGAAAGCTCGGCTAGGGACGTGGATTCCCGATTAGATATGTAATCGTAGACCTTGTCGATAACAGTCGTAATCTCCCCGTGAGACTTGCTGGGGCGCTGGGCTCTCTTGCCCACATTGCCCTGGCTAGTCTCAAAAAATACGTCGCCACCGGGTTCTATGCCGGTTCGCTTGTATTGCTCGTACACATCAAACCCCCCACGAAGTGATAAAAAAGGAACACGCTAGTTCTCGAAAGAAACGCTATACTCCCCGATTTATTTGTTCGTTTAAAGTATAAAAAGGTGCCGATTTGCTGTGCGGATGGGGAATTTGCGGTTGTGGGCATTTAGAAGTTCTTGACCATCTTCCTCGATTTGATGTACTCAAGTATCTTCTTCCGTTCTGCCTTCAGCTCTTCGTTCGACATCACGTCATGCTTGAATATGAAGTCCATGTCTATTTCGTCCTTTCCAAGGCCCCGCGTCATGACGAAGTGCTCGAAGTCCTCCATGTCCAGCTCGAAGCCGTACTGCTCCGGGTTGTTGTAGATATTCGAGCCCGGAAATGGGACTAGCGTTGAAACGTCCACTGCGTCTGGGTTTGCCTCCTCGCAAAACCGTATAAGCCTGTCAGCATAGCCGGGCTTCTCCCCTGGAAGGCCGATTATGAAAAAGAGCCTCACCCCCATGCCAGATTCCTTTGTGAGCTTTACTGCGGTGTAGACATCGGAGAGCTTGATTTTCTTGTCGGCCCTGTCAAGAACCGCTTGGTCAAGGGATTCCACACCGTATGCTATTTCCTCGCAACCAGCCTCTTTCATCATCTTGAGCACTTCCGAGGAAACCCTGTCCACTCTCGTTTCAGCCCTCCACCTGATTCCGAACGGCTTAATTTTTTCGCAAATCTCCCTGAGCCATTCTTTCTTGACCGTTATCGTGTCGTCGTGGAAGCGAAAGTTCTTGATTCCGTACTTGTCGATTACGTGCTTTATTTCTGCCACGATGTTATCCGGGCTCCTGAACCTCACTTTCCTGTCCCACATCATCTTGCTTGCGCAAAACGAGCACGAGTAGGGGCATCCCCTTGAGAGCATTACAGTTGCGGTCGGCCCTGCTCCTACAAAAAGGGCATGCGGACTGAATATTGCATCAAATGGCATCAGGTGCCTTGCAGGGAAAGGCAGGCTGTCAAGGTCGCATATGGGCGGGCTTTTATAGAAGCGCTTGCTGTTGTCCTTCTTCTCAAAATCCTCGAGAACGTTGAGAAACGAGACCTCCCCCTCCCCCACCACAACCTTGTCAAAAACAGCATCGATTTTGTTAGGAACTGAAGTCGCATGTATTCCTCCGATGACAACCCAGGAACCCATATTCATCTTCTTGGCTTCCTCCGCTATTGCCTTGGCCTCCGGGTAATCGGGCGTGGTGGCAGTGATTGCGTATATGTCCGACACCCCGAGGAGCTTTGGGTATGAGTTCGGCTCCTTGCCCCTGAAATCAGTTATCTTGACCGGGTATCCCGCTTTTTCTGCAACTGCGGCAAGGTAGAGGATTCCAAGGGGCGGATTCCGCATCGGGTCCCCGAGATACGGGCTCGGGGGTATGACGAACTCGACACTTGTTTTCTTTTTCATGAAGATTCCCACATATAACGCTATTCGCTCGATTTTTATTCTCCCAACAATATCTTTAAGTTCCTGTTGGTGTGCGCTTCTTTTTTGCATTCAGCCGGACTTGACAAAGGCTAGCAGCTTCTCTTTCGGCATCTCTCCGCACACTGCCTTGCCCGTCTTCACATTGTAGAAAGCCGGAACCCCGAGAATTCCTCCGCAGGCGGGCTTTATCGCTCCCGCGTATTTCTGGAATACGTTTGCGTTTGCGATGTTGTGCCAGACCTCGAGCTTGGAGAACTCAACTCCTGCTTCGCTTTCGACTTGGGAAACTATCGGCTCCATGTTGGCGCAGTGCGGGCACTCGGCACCGTAGAATTCTATGAGGTCGCTAGTAACGGGAGTTGCGTTGATGCTGTCGTTTCCCAGGACGAATGTTCCAGTATCTCCAGAATCTTGCGGAGCCTCGCCGGTGCAACCGAGAACAAAGAGAGCCAGAACCAACGCTGCAAATAGATAAAATATCTTCATGCGAGCACCTCTTTATGTAGTTGAGGAAGAACCGTTTTAAGCTTTTGCAAAAAATCGTCACATCGTTTACCATCAATAATAAATAGAAGCAGACACAAGAGAGAACAGGCAAGACGAACCGCGTTTTGTCTTTTGTTGTTTTATTTGGCTAGGGGGGAGCATCGAATGGACTCAATTGTCATCAAAGGGGCGAGGCAGCACAACCTCAAGAACATAGACCTAACTTTGCCTAGGGACAAGCTTATCCTCATCACGGGGCTTTCCGGGAGCGGGAAATCGACCCTTGCCTTCGACACGATTTATGCCGAGGGGCAGAGGAGGTATGTCGAGTCCCTTTCAGCGTACGCCCGCCAGTTCCTCGGCCTCATGCAGAAGCCCGATGTCGACAGCATCGAAGGGCTTTCCCCGGCAATTTCAATAGACCAGAGGACGACAAGCAGGAACCCGAGGAGCACTGTCGGGACTGTGACGGAGATCTACGACCACTTGAGGCTCCTTTTTGCGAGAATCGGGATAGCCCACTGCCCTGAGCACGGGAGGGAGATAAGATCGCAGTCCCCGCAGAGAATAGCTGAAGCGATTGCGGGCGAGCTGAAGGGGCAGGTTGTTGTTCTTTCCCCAGTTGTCCAGAAGAGGAAGGGGACCTACGAGAAGCTGGTTGAGGACCTCAACAAAAGGGGTTTTTCGAGAGTCCGAGTCGATGGAAAGGTATACAAGAGCGACGAGAAAATCCCGCTTGCAAGGTACGAGCAGCACGATATCGAAATCGTGGTTGACAGGCTCGATGCCTCGGACAAGTCGAGGCTTGCCGAGGCTGTTGAAAAAGCCGTTAAAGAATCCGAAGGGGGCCTCGTGAAGGCGCTCGGAGAAAACGGAAAGGAGGCTGTTTACTCGTCAAAAATGGCCTGCCCGGTCTGCAACCTCTCTTTCGAGGAGCTCCAGCCGAGGATGTTCTCGTTCAACAGCCCGTTTGGGGCCTGTGAGGAGTGCCATGGCTTGGGGGTGAAGTTCGACTTCGATTCTGACCTGATAATCCCAGACAAGAGCCGTTCTATTGCCGAGGGTGCGGTGGCGCTTTATAGGAATGCGGTGGACGGGTGGAGAGGCCAGTATCTTGCAGGAGTTGCGAAGCATTTCGGATACAGCGTCAATACCCCGATTGAGAAGCTCACGAAAAAACAGTTTGACGCACTCATGTATGGCTCGAGCGAAAGGATTCCGTTTAAGTTCGAGATGAGAAACGGAGACTCGACCTTTTCACACACTGATGCCTGGGAAGGGTTGATTCCCCAATCGGAGAGGCTCTTCAAGCAGACTGAATCGGACTACAGGAAGCAGGAGCTCGAGAAGTTCATGCGGACCTCGCCCTGCCCCGC
>JBDRJJ010000191.1:0-5906 GCA_043815135.1 Microcaldota archaeon
CCGGTCAGCATTCCAGTGCGGCATTTGGGGCCTGAAGCCACCCATTCCTCCCATACCATCCCCTCTAGATACAAGTGTATGGATTTTCGGATATTTAAATGGCTGGGTTTTCCGATTGCCCCCGAATCAACTTCCACTCGAGTCTTGCTGAACCAGCCGAACGAACTCGAAACGTTTTAATTGGGCCGCGCCGATAACTACCCATGGCCAGACTGTGCGCGCCGTTTCTTTTGCTGCTCTTACTCCTGTTACTTTTCGGGTGTCAGCAGCCTCCGCCCACGCAGGAAACGGGCGCCTATTACGAGATAGTGGTCGAGAACAGTGCCTGCCCCCAGGGGCTTTGCTTTTCCGAGTATATCGTGACCGAAAGCGGCCTGATGCTAAAGAAAGAGATAACCGGCAGCATGCGCAACGCTCCAAAAATAGGTCTTGCGAAGGCAGCCCCGGGGCTTGCCCGCGCCGAACTCGAGTACGTGAAAAACAACATACAACAAAGCAACTATCCCGTCTGCACCAAGTGCACAGTATACCACTTCTTTTACCACGACTCGAATGAAACGATATGGTACGGGGCAAAAGAGTCCGACACGAGCGGGTTTGTCCGCTCTGTAATGTCCCGCTCAGAGGCGCTGTTTTTAAGCTCGCCCCCCCAGGAAGGCGTTTTTGCGCAGCTCGTTTATAGGAAGTTCGGGGCTCCAGTGGTCGATTTCCATATTTTTGACGATGGGACAGTAATACGCGAGGAATTCGGCGATTGGGAAGCCCCGCTTCTCAACGCCCGGATGGGGGCAATCGACCCGCTGGGGTTTGATTCCGCAATCAGCGGCTTTTTCGAATACGCAGACAATGGCGTTTATCCGAAGGATTGTATTAGGCAAGGATTCGAGTACAGCTCCCTTGAAGCGAGCAGGGGCAACGGCGCAACATACAACCTGGCATACACGTGCGGCGCAGGGAATTCGAGCGCGGACATCGCTTTCAACAAACTGCTCGCGCTGGTGGAAAAATGAGAACCAACATATTGCTCCTCATACTTGCCTGTATCATCAGCGCAGCTTTCGCAGTAGTGATTGTTCCCCCACTAGTTTACTTCCTCACGCTCTCGCTGAGTGCGTTCCTCTCAAATGCAATCGTCTCGCTTTTGGTGTTCGGCGCGCTAAAAGGGCTGACAATGCGCAAATACTTCGGAAAAAGCACATACGAGATTGCTCGGGGGTTTCTCTCAGCATCCGGGACTGCCCTCATTGCGATTTCGTGCATGCTCGCCTCCGCGATAATCGTTTATCCGCTTGACGTTCCTGGGGCCGCCGTATCAGCACTGCTTGCAGGGGTTCTTTTCTTGGCTGTGAAATTCATCTCAATATTCGCGGAGTTTCATCTCTCAGAACCGAAAAAAAGACGCTCGATAACAACTGCGATTCTCCTAACTGCTGCGTTCATAATGCTGGCAACGGGGGTCTCCGCCATGCTTGCAATCGACATACAGACAATGGGTGAACACTACTCCTTCGAAGACCCCCGGATGGGACTGTCCCAATACCAGCAAGCTGTTCAGGAGCCTGGGATCTCTTCAGCGGTGCAGGATATGGCCAAGGAGGAACAGAAACCCTCTGCTTTGGAAACGCAAGTCGCAAAAACGCTGTGGTTCGTGCCCAAATCACCTGGCGAGTGCAGCATAACAATAGGAAACTTTGAAATCTCCGCCCAGGCGTCATTCACCTGCATGATTGATGAAGATGGGGAGAAAAGGCGTGCGTTCTGCCCGATTTCGGTCCGGCATTCGCAGATTCAGGAAACCGGCAACCTCGCTTTCAGCGCGACAGGCGCGTGCGCAGATTCGGGAATAGTCGTCGTTTCAAGCAGAGGCTTCGAAAGAATCCAGTGATGGCGTGGGTTTTATGGATACGGACCACCAAGTTTTAAAGGAAGTCGAATCGGACCTCGCGAGCGCCCTCGCGGCGAACAAAGTATTCCTGAACGAACCGATTGTTCTCGCGCGAAACGAGAACTCGGACCTCCTTTCAATCTCAAAAAAAAGCTCCCAGGAATTCTTCGAGTCGCTATTCGCTGCGGATGGACCGCTATGGTCATTATACGCGAAAACGGGCGTCGGGCATCCACCGGTCAATGCAAGGCACCTCAATTTTATTGGGGGGAGGATGTATTTTTGCAAGAATGTTGAAAAGCGGTTCATAAGCCGCCCCGGGCCCGAAAAGAGATTTTCCCTCAAACACGGGGCTCTTTGCGAAGAGACGGTGTTCTCCCCCGAAAATCTCCTCCTCCTCTTGGGCTCCCCGTTCAACATGCTGGCCAATTCATTGGACATCTCGCTCCTTCCAATCTACATAAACGAAAAGGCGCGCGAATTCTCCGGGTTCAAGGAAGAGAGCGTTTGCTTCTGTGCCCAACCTGGCGGGCTTAACGATGCAAAAGCTTCAATGGCGGGCGCGCTCAGGGCAATGGAGTTTTCCTTCATCTCTTCCCTCGCTGCCGCGTTCAAAATCCGCATCGCGGACAAAAGCGTATCAAGCGAATGCGAAGCAGAGAAGCTCGTTCGTCTCTATTCCGATGGGAACGAGGAAGGCGCGATTCGCGAGTTCGGATTCCACTCAGCGTTTCCATACGACATTTCCGCCCCGCGCGTGAGCGAGAATCCCGGTTCATTGAGGCTCGCTGCTCAGCCCGCACCGAATGACATTTACGCGCGCTGGAGGGAGAACGCGAAATTCATCTGCTCGCGCTACATGTGCGCAATGCGCAATGCCTACCTGGAAGTCGGCAAGCAAACAAAGCTCGGGGATCTCGTGTTCCACCTAGGGACAAGCGAGCTTGGGCCCGCCATGAAAGAACCAAAAAAATTTGCCGAACTCGCTTCAACCCGTGAGCAAGCTTTCGACACTTATGCCGGCATGAACTTGCCCAGCGCGATTGTTTTCGACTCGGGTTCATGGGCCATTCTAGAGTCTGGCGACAGGGAAATACGGGGTGTCCCGGCAGGCGGGCAGTCGGAGGCAACGGGCAAGGCGGTTTTAATCGACTCGGAAGACGATTACCTCAAGGGCGCGAATGGCAAAATAATAGTCTCGCGCACTTTTTCACCGAATCTTACGACGCTTTACAGGGGCGCGAAGGGAGTCATAAGCGAGAGCGGTGGCGTGCTCGCGCACTCCGCGATTATTGCCCGCGAGATGGGATTGCCCTGCATAGTGCAAACAAAAAACATCGGCGCAATCAGGGAGGGGCAAACGATAATTGTGGATGGGCAAACAGGTAGAATTGCTGTCAAACCATAGCTTTCTCTTTGCCTTGCCCCCTCTACGCCTCCCGTTTGTTCTAACATCTTAAAACAGAGTAAAAAGAAAGAAATCGCACTCAAGCGACCAGTTTCTCCCCTTCCTTATGTTTTTTCTCAGTGAGGTCCATTCTCACCGTGGGCTTGGTCCCTATCTCTCCAAGGCGGGCGAGGGCAATTCTCCTATCCTCGGGGGTCAGAGACTTTAACCCGTCTATCGCTTTTTCATCTATAGCTTTCTGAATCTCCGGACTAGAAGTAACAAACTGCCTGTAAATCGAAGCTAGCCCCGAATCATTAAACTTTACGGCCATCTTTATCATTTTGGTTTTAACCTCTTCATCAACCGGTTCTTTAGGGGTTTTTTCTCGCTCTTGTATGTTGAGAAGCGCCTTTGCCGCTTCCAGTATAACGTTCGCGTCTTCGTCACCAAGAGCTTCCTTAAGAACTCCCTTGATCTTATTTTGAAGTTCTGGAGAGTCTGAATAGTCTATCTTCCCAAGAGCGTTGGCGCAAGAAGCTCTTACTCCCCCATCAGAATTTTTTAAGTTTTTTACGAGCCAGTCAGTTGCCTTCGCACGAAGATCGAGATTTCCTTGGTAATCAATGCTCCCCAGAGCCCCAGCAACATTTGCCACAAAATTTGAGTCCGAGTCTTTCTCAGCCTCTGAAATTAGCGGTTCAACTGCAATGCTGGAACCCAGGGCTGAAAGGGCCCTGGCAAGCATTGGCTTGACTTCCTTATCTGTTTCTTTTGGGAGTACTCCCAACACATCCCGGGCAACCTGTAACTTTACTATGTTGTCGCTTATGCAGTCACAAGCGCAAAGGTCTACGATGCTCGCCGCACCTATAAATCGAACATATGGGTCGGGATCATTCAAAAAAGTTTTAACTTCCTTCACCTGTTCGTAAGTCAAACTCATCCAACCACCCACCCTATTCTGATTTTTGTAGTTTATAACTATTTCCCGGGTTACTCCCAGTACTCTTTGTCTTAGCAGAACTTAAGCGCCTAATTCGGCATTCGTGTTGCGTTCGATTATCAGTTATGAATTCATATGCATAACATTTATAAACCTTTTTGAATATATATTCATAAGAGGTGGTAAAATGCCGTATGGAGACGGAACAGGACCTTTTGGGCAGGGACAGTTAACTGGAAGGGGCCTCGGACCTTGTGGATGCGGAATGCGCCGAGGGCGCGGGAGAGGATTCGGAAGGGGTTTGCGCTTCGGCTACTCCAAGCCGGTTGCGCTGACAAAGGAGGGGGAGAAGAAAATTCTCGAGGCTGAGCTTAAGGAGGTCGAGGCGGAAAGGGAAGCCATTGAAAAAAGGCTAAAGGAAGTCGGATAGCTCCCCTTTTTCTATTTTTATGTTCAATACACATTCACACGGAGGTAGTGTCTATGTATTCAAAAGAGACCGAAAACACTGATTTGAAGAAGGCGAGGCAAAGTCTGATTGAGGAACTGGAAGCGATTAATTGGTATGAGACGAGGATTGAGGGCACAAAAGATGAAGAACTTAAGAAAATACTCGAACACAATCGGGATGAGGAGAAAGAGCACGTTGCGATGCTTTTTGAATGGATAAGAAAACACGACAAAGCCCAGGACAAGACTTTTGAAGAGCATGATTAACGTGGTGAGGCCGAGATTGCGCAGGAACGTTAGGTTTGAGCCGAACGTCACCTACTTCAAACCCAGGGGCATCCCTTTGGCGCAGTTAGGCGAGGTCGTTCTTCAGGTTGACGAATTTGAGGCAGTGCGGTTGAAGGATTTGGAAGGCCTAGAACAGGAGGAATGCGCAAAGAAAATGAGGATATCCCAGCCGACCTTCCACCGCCTAGTTGTTTCGGCACGGAAAAAAGTGGCTGAAGCGATAATACGGGGCAAAGCGATAAGGATAGAGGGTGGAAACTATTGCCTAAGGGGGAAAAACGTTGGCTCCGGGACCCGAGCCTAAATCCGGTCAAACCCTAGATTCTGCCGACTTCTTCCCCGTCGCATCTTGTTTCTTCCAGCCTTTTCCATGCACGGCTAGGGGGTTGAATGTTAGAAACGACATTCTACGATTTCGCAAATGCGCTCAGACTTTCTTTACGCCCTTTGCGCGCGGTCCGCGTTCGCCTGACTCGACTTCATATTCGACCGAGTCTCCGACTGCGAGCGCTGCCCCGCCTTCAACCGCCGAAGTGTGTACGTATACATCCTTGCCGTCATCGCCAGTGATAAAACCAAAACTGCGCGCGACGTTGAACATCTTTACTTTTCCCTTCATTAGATCACCATTGTCAGATTACTTTTGAAGCATATAATTAATATATTATCCCATGCACTTGAACACAATCTTCCCCTAGTTGTCTTGCTCGCTACCCCGGTCCCAGTCGGTTTTTCCATCGCTTCAGGCGAGAAGTCCGAGCGCAGGGAGAACCCTCACCGCAATCCCCCCCACGACGATTGCAAGAACGATTGTGGAAATGGAAATAACCAGGCATCTTTTCCATCCGAATTCCCGCTTAAGGACGCTTATCGCGGATATGCACGGAACATAAATTGTCACCACAAGCGCAAATGTGAAAAGCTGGAGCGGGCTCATGAATGAAATGAGG
>JBDRJJ010000192.1:0-8890 GCA_043815135.1 Microcaldota archaeon
TCGCAATCGCCTACGGCTACAATAAGCTAGCCCCCACCCTCCCGGAGCTTCCGACTATCGGAAGCCTCCTCCCAGCAAGCGAGGACATCCGGGAAGCGATGATTGGCCTGGGCTTTTCAGAGGCAATCACCTTCACCCTCACCAATGAATCGGACAATTTCCTGAAGATGAGGCTGAAGAACGATGGGGCTGCGACTGCAATCACAAACCCACTCACAGTGGATTTTACGATGTTTAGGACTTGGCTTTCTCCATCACTATTAGCAGTTCTCGGGGCGAATTCCCACGAGCCGATGCCGCAGAAGATATTCGAGATAGGTGATTCCTATCTAGCGGGCAAGAGGGAGTTGAGGCTCGCAGCTGCAATCGCAAAGGCAAAGGCGTCTTTTAGCGAGATGAAGTCTGTTGCAGAGGCACTCGCCTTGGAGTCCGGCATAAAGCTGGAATTCAGGGATGAGTCGCACCCCTCCCTGATTCAGGGGCGCTCGGTCGGAGCTTACATCAACGGGCAGAAGAGGGGCCTGATGGGCGAAATCCATCCAGAAGTCCTCAACAGCTTCGGAATAGAGGAGCCCGTGCTTGTGCTGGAATTCTCGCTGTGAACCGAGGCTCTTGGTTTAAATATTTTTTCGCGCAATATTCTTCGATGATACTGGGAGGATAGTATGGCTAACGGCCAAATGAGTCTTCAGCATACGCTCATGAGGGGGAAATACGAAGGGGGGAAGCTTCCTGATTACGCCAGAGTGAATCTTAGGTTCCTCAAGCAGCTCCCGGAAACTGATTTCAAAATCAATTTCGGAGGCTTCGACCATTCCGGGCCAGTGGAGTTCAAAGGGAATGACGGACTCGTGGAGATTGCCGCAAGATTCGCGGCCAAGGAAGGCAGGGACTTCTCAATAATCAGTGGGCTCACAGATTTCAGGGCAGAGGCGCAAGTCTCAATCCTCCGGGCCTTCAAGAGCAATAGCGGCTATCTCTTCGTTACGGAGCCCCTCGAAGTTTCATTCAAGAACCAAACTGAGAGCGGGATTTTTGTTGTCAGCACCTCTGTCGAGACCGATATCCCGGCAAGAGGCATAGAAATTTTCCTGCGGGAAGGCCTCGGCCACACGGTTTCTCTTCGGACTGCAAGCCCAAGGAAAGCTGATGCCTCCACGTTTGTCGAAGGGGTATACTCCGGCATAATCGCAGATAGGGACGGAATCATCAACAGCCTGCTGTCAGAAAAATCACCGGCTTCTGCACACCCGCAATTCGATTTCCATAGCGTTGTCTCCGACTTGAGGCAAGAAAGTAAGGCGCCAGAAGTGTTGGCAGTGCTCGAAGACATGCTGAAGTATTCAGATGTGCTCATCGCAATTGCGAAAGGAGACCAGCAGCCTGGTGCGATAACGGATGCAGGGGGGAAAATCCTGTTCAGGGAAGAGGACGTGACCAGGCTTTCCTCACTCATCAACGCAGCTTCAAAAGGTCGGACCTTGGGGCCAGCTGACAGCGCAATACTCAATACTGCCCAGGAAGTCGCCCAGATGAGGAAGTCTACCCATTCTCCCTAAGTCTTCTTTTTTCTTCCCCTAGGCTTTTTCTCTTTCCCATCCTTCTCACTGCTCTTTTTTTTCTTCCCTGTGAGGAATGCCACGTCCTCATCATCAAACAAAAAGTATCTCGCCACGGAATTTTCGCTCTCCCCCCTTTTCATCATGAGTTTCACAAGGCCAAGGGCGCTTCTTGCCCTCCTGTTCGATGAGTGGGTTTTTGCGCCAATCTTTTCAAGAATCTTTTTTTCCTTCGCCCTCCTGCTCTTGGAAGCGGAGAGTTTTCGGATATAATTCGGGAAATCGTACCTCGTGAACTTGTGGTACGGCTCGCTCTTCCCGAGGGCGGCTCCAGCTGTGAGGAGGTCGCCCGAATACCTGAGAAACCCCCAGTACTGCCTGTTTCTTATCCTCCCATAAAAAACATCCGACCTAGAGAGCGAGTCGAATGCCCTTGCAACATCCTGTGGAATGTCGTATTCCCTCGGGACGTTCTCCTCGACCCAGCGGGCGAGCATCTCGGGCTCCAAGTCAATGCCCCAAGTCGAGCTCCTCGCTTCCTCAAAAGTCTTCGCCTTCAGGAGCTTCCTTATGCAGTCGTATGTGTTCTTCCCCATCTCGCGCTCCACAAGGCCCCATTCACCTTTCCAGGCAAGGGACTGGAGGTCGTTTATCGCGGCCCGCACGTCTCCGGAGCTGTTCCCTGCAATTGCTTCGATTTTCTCCTCCGGGACCTCAAGGCCTTCGATTTTCGCAATCTCCCTAAGCCTCGCTGCAACGCTTCTCACATTCACTCTTCTCATCTCGATAATCGTGCACGCGGTCTTGAGGGAGGAGATTGACGAGTTCCAAAGGTCGTTCACAGCAATCATCATGGGCTGCCTCGTGTTCTTCGCAGCATCATAAATAGCCGGAACCACTCCCCTCCCAGGAGACCCATCCATCTCGTCGATGAAAATGAGCTTGAGCGCCCCAGAGAGCGTTGAGCTCGTGCCCGCGCCCATCAAGAGCTTCTCAAGCTTCTCCTTGTCGCTCACGTCAGACGCATTGACTTCGAGAAACTCCCATTCGTGAGTGTTTGCAAGCGCTCTTGCGATGCAAGTCTTTCCAACTCCCGGGGGCCCTGCAACAAGAATCGGAAGTTTTCTTTCCCCCCTGTCCCACTCGAGTGCCCACACCTTTATCTTCTCGAGCGCGTCTGGGTTCCCCACTACCTCGTTAATCGTTTTTGGGGAATGCTTCTCGCTCCAGAGCATAAGAACACCGGCTAGACTGAGATTAGCTCGTCTCCCTCTTCAAGTGTCTCCGCTTCCCTCTCCCTTCCCAAGGCGATGAACTTGTGCTCGGGGGTTGTGGAAATCTCCCCGTCTTCAAAAGACACCTTCACGACTCTCCCGTGATAAAGCCTCCTGTTCATGCTCATCACTCTCGTCGGAACAATCTCATCGCCATTTGCTGACAGCACATAGACCTCCTCGCTCACTGGGAACGTCATGTACTCGTAATCGTCTTTCTTCTCAATCTTCTCCGGGTATCTGGCCTGCATGTTTTTCCAAAGGTTTGCGAAAGTCGTTCCCTTCAGCTTTTTTCCCTCGACTACGTAGAACTTCCCCTCCGGAGTAAAGGACTGGAGCGGGTCGTGCTTCACGTCCCCGAAAAGCGCCCCTGCTTTCGAGCCCGTGGCATCGACGAATGGCGCGTTCTTTTTCCCGGAATTGTCAACTACGAGCTTCGCTTCAACCACGTCGCCGGCCCCCCCCATCCTCCTTCCAATCTGCGATGAGAAGATGATGGCGCCTATGATGAATGCCCCTCCGATAATGAGGGCTGGCAGAAGGTACTTGTTCTCCTCCCCGCCTATTGCCTGCCCGTCCCCTGAGCCTGAGAAAAGGAAGAACAAAAGCACTGCAATCATTACAAAGAACAATATGGTCGTCGTGCTTATGCCGCCCCGGTTCTCCATCCTGCTCCTGTTCCTCTCCTGTTCGATTATCAGCCTGCCGTGCCCTGCATCTCCCCTGGGGCCAACGGGGAGAGGCACCTTGCGCTTTGGGTCCCCGGCGATTCTTTTTGCAAGCTCTGGCGGAACCTTGGTCTTCACAACCCGGACAAGCGGGTTGTTCTCGTCTATCTTGTTCGGGTAGACGAGCACGTCCTCGAGCTCTTCTGCGGGCATGAGCTCGGCCATCCCCTGCGCGAGCATGCTCTTCCCCGTCCCAGGGGTTCCAACCAGAAGGATGTTCCTCCTCTGCTTTGCTGCATTCTTTATGATTTTCACTGCTTTATCCTGGCCTATGACCTGGTCTATGAGCTTCTCTGGGACCTTAATCTCCGAAGTGTCCTTGTAATCCATCAGAACCCCATTACAGTTCTCTATGAACTAATAAAAACCATACGTATCCGTCCGTGCCCTAGAGGTCGCCGTCTTCTTGCCCGATTCCCAAAATAAATAACTTTTTATAATGCTCAAGCGAATCCTATTTGGTTCCAATGGTCTTATCGAGAGGGCAGAGTGCGACAGAGCAGCTCATCACATACGGCTGGGCCGGGATGATACTCGTAGTGATAATCGCAATTCTCGTCTACTTCGGGGTCTTGAGCTTCGGGAACGCAATTCCGGAGCGCTGCGTGTTCCAGACAGGATTTTTATGCAAGTCGCACAGGCTTTACCTCGGCCCCTCGGAAAACCTGACTGTCCGATTCGAGGTAGTGAGCAAGTTCTCGAGGCGAATCACGATAAAAGGGGTCCTCTGCTCGAGCGAATCCCCCAACCCCGCAACAGGGTATCCCCTGAGGGGCCTTATTAATACAGACATAAGTATCTTGCCCGAGGGGATAAAATCAATCGTATTGCAGTGCTACAACAAGGACGGGTCCATCAACGGAATCTCGGGAGAAAGCTACCAGGGCCTCATCTACTTGAAATACAGCGAGGACCTAGGCTATGCATCGAACCTCGGGAACATAACCGGCGAGCACATAAAGGTCGCAAACATCGCTGGGAAAATAAACTAGAGAACGCGTTAGAAAGCCTTTTAAACTGCCGTTGAGCGTATTATACGGGGTAACAAATGCTATCAGGCTCGTCAAGGCCAAGCACACAGTCTAGCCTATTTTCGTTTATTTTTCTCTATGCAGCGCCCCAGGAACCAGAAGAGCATAATACTTGAAAACGAGGTGTTTAGTATGCCAAATGGATTTGCACAGCCATCGAAGCAGGATGAAGCGACGATAGATTCAGCTTCCACAAAAGCGGACAACATCCTTTCAAAAATAGACAAGCTCTCGCCAGCTGACCTGAAGCTGAGCCTAAAAGAGTTCAGCGGAGTCCTTTCAAAGCTCAAAGAATCATATTCAGGGAACGAGAATGCGGCTGGCGCAATGGAAGAATGGGTGCAAAAACTCAAGGCTGCCAGGAACAGCGAAGAAGCGTCATCAGTCTTAAACGAGGTAAAATCCGGCCTCGCGGACCTCAAGGCAGGGGGGGAAATAACTCCGGCAGAGAGCGAGCTCGCGTCAACCACAGCATCCCTCACCCCGAAAGCAATCCAGGGGGAGGCGGAATATTATGCGGGCAGGGTCATAGGCTCATTTGGCGACTACATCCGCTCGCCGTCGATTCAAAACAAGGCAGTACTCGACAACAGGGTGAGCGAGTACAGGCAGGCAGTTACGGGGGGGCAGATGGAAAATGCTTGCAACGAACTCATTTCCAGAGACAAGCTTTGCTCCGACCTCTCGATAGAAAACATAGAGGGCATTGCGAACAGCGCTGCGAACGTCTCAACCACCTACGCGAGAATACAGCTCGCCATGCGGGCGCAAACAGCCGAGGATTTTGCCGCAATAGTCGGCCCGACCAAGCAGGCCGAGGCGAGCAGCAACGGCAGCCTCTATACTGATAATCGCTACAGGGAACTAGCCCCCCTGATGTGCGAGAGCATTTACGGGGACAGGGGCGCTCTTGACAAGGCGTTGGCGTCTTTATCCGACCCGGCATTCCTGAAAGCCCGAGCTGACTTCCTGAACAATGCAGACTACGCAGACAATGCGCTGTTTTCCCTCAACGTGCAGAAAGTGACTAGCGATGATATCGGTGCTTTCATCGAGCAGGGCAAGCCGCTCCCGAAATATGAGGCCGGCACAGACATCCTGGCCCAATACGCTTTCTTCACTTATGCACTTCCGGCTTTGGCAGGGCAGAAGCTCGATGACGTCGACACCGTGAAGGCAGTCATCGCTGGACTTGCCCAGATACCCGAGGGGGGCAGGGAGGCTTTCCTCAGGGATGCTCTTCCGGCGATAATCAACAGGTACCCGGACAAAGTGGCTTTAAGGACACTCATGGGTTCTTGCATTGCAGGAGGAAGTTACATCGCTAACGACATGTTCGGAGCTTCTGCTGACCCGTTCGTGAAAAACAACCTGGGCGCCCAGAACGAGCTCCTCAGGTTCTACTATTCCAACATGGTCCCGAATGCACTGGACCGAGTTGACCAGAACAGGGGGCTTGCAATGCTGGAAAATGCCAGGAGATACCAGGACCCGCGCGACTTCTCACTCAAAGACCCGAACTGGAGGTATAAGGACGTAGTAACGCGGAGGATGGGCCTTGGCATAAGAAGCGACAAACCAGGATATGGGTTCAACCCCCTGCCAACTGATGCCCGCACGGGGTGGAATTTCTACAATAAAACTGCGTTCTCCTTATTGGACAACCTCCGCGACCCGAGCATCAACCCCACGAACTACGTGGACTCAGTCGCATTGGCAGCATCATTCATCACAGACCTCAGCCAATTCGACAATAGGTTCTACCACTCGAAGTTCGGATACTTCGGGGGCGCCTACGAGAGCGTAGGGCGCTGGTCCTCAGTGAACACCCCGACGGGGACAACTGTTGACACAAGCACAAGCTCGAACAGGTTCTATGCAGACCTGCTGGGTCCTGCGAGCAACCTCCGCGCAAGCGGGGACTGGCTCAAGAATGAGGCAGGGGGAACGAGCGATACGAACCTCGGAAGTGTCCGCGCAAGCGGCCAAAACCTGTCCTTAATGAACCTTCTTCCATCCACAATAAGGAGGTTCTCAATAGAGGAGATAACAGACAAGCAGTTCACAGCAGACCTCGAGCAGAGCATCGCCCTTTCGGGAATCGAGCAGGGCCCGGGCTACGAGACTGCGAAGCAGGCCGTGAACTTCCGAGCATATTACCGGAAAAACCATGCTGACGGAACTTACGAGGGCGACATCCTTATCCGCAAGGGGAGGGACTGGACAAGGGTGAACGTCAGGCAGATAACGCCCGAAGAGATGGAGCAGATTTACGCGAACGTCCACTACGACTCGAGGATTGACGGCCGCGCCAAGAAAATCGGGGAAGACCTCAAGGCGTTCTCGATAGCTGCGAACACTCCGGAAGCAGTGGGTTTCCTGAAGGATATCTCAATGGCATACATCAACAACAAGGAGAATGCAGACCAGACGTATTTTGCAGCGAGCAAGGACTTCGGGAAAACCAACATAATGGGCGAGTATTACGAGGACAAGAAGACGGAGGATGTTACGATAAGCAAGCCGCCTGGCGAGGTGCCTCAAAACTCCGCCCATGCATTGAGCCTGTTGTTCCAAAGCGCAACTGCAGTTACAAACGAGGATGCTCCAAATACTGACCCAGAGCAGGCAAACCAGGAAGTAATCATTTTCCGAGGGGCAGAGTTCGATTTCCTGATTAGTCAGCTTAACACCTGGAAACTCTACGGAATCCCAACCTCCGAGAGCAATCAAACCCCGCCAGTGATGATTACTCCCGACCAAGGGGACGAATTGATAAATTATGCAAACAGCATTGGCAGCGGAAACCTCACCCTCAAGCAGATGTTCGACAAGGTCTTGGAAGTCGCATTTGCCTACGAGCCGGACCCGGGCGGGGAAGTGACCAAGACGATTGAGACCAAGATTAGAAGCGTTGCCCTTGTTGCGAGAAACGCGAACACAGAAGCAGCCCTTGCCCTCGGCTTGAAGGACAAGGAAGCAGAAAGGGAGGGCGCAGCACCCAAGCAGACCGACAAGAGCGCCTTGTTCAGGCACTGGTTTGGGCCTGCTTACGGGAAAAAGGTTCCGTACATGGAAACAGCTGCTTACAGGTCCCTGAAAACATATGTTGAGAACATAGGCGGGGAGGAGACTCTTTCCCAGATAAAGGAGTCCGGATACTCTGGGATGTCTGCAATGGACATGCTCGGGTTTGTTGCAATAAGCCACATCGAAAACACCTCTGGCGAGGAGGACTTGAAGACTGCAAAGGTCAAACTCGGCAAAGGATATGTGGCGCAGGCTTCCAACTACGAGAACATCATAAACGCCGCACAGGGCAGCACGGCTTCCCGCATACTCGCAACAGCGCTGAGCTCGAACTTCGGCAGGCTGGAGATAATAAAGAGCGATAAAAATGGCCCTGATTTGGAGGAAAAAGGGGTAGGCTTAAACACCAACATATACCCAAGCCAAGACCTGACCCTCGGCGCAACTGTGAAGGGCTCGACTATCACTGTCGGTTCGGGTAAAAGGGACAAGACGGAATTTGGTGGAGGGGTAATCTGGACTCCGAGAAACCTTTCCCTCCGGTTAAGCGGTATGTTTTCTGAGGACTCGGCAGGCACAACTGAAACAGGATACACGGCCGGAGTGGGGCGCCGGGGCAAAAAATACGATGTCAACTTGCTGTCAACTGGCTTTTTGAAGAATGCACCTGGCGAGAAAACATCGCACCATGAGCTTGGGCTCTACGGGACTGCGAGAAGCCAGGGAGAGCTGTTCGTTGTTGTCTCAAACGAGAACAAGACGTTCCAGCTTGGAACCCGCGACGAGCTGAAACTCACTTCCGGGCTGACATACTTTGGCACCACAAGCGGCGGAGCGAACTACAAGCTCACGTTCAGCGGAGGATTAAAAACAATAGACCAGCTGATGGAGGACCTGAGGGATGACACAATCGAGAAGTTCGTCACCCTGACCTATTACAGGAACAACAACTTCTTTGCCACAATAGAATACGGTGCTGGCAAGACGGAGCATAAAGAGGCAGATGCAACCAAGGACCGCTCATCTGGCTCGCACAGAGTGAAGGTCAGCCTCGGAATGTCCTTCTAGGGAATCGAATCGGTTCCCGCTTTTTTTCTTTATCATGCCCCAGAGGTAGTGCTGCCTAGCTAAACAGTTGCATAGGGTCTCCTGCAGAGCTCCTTAGGGTCGCAGGTTGCCACAGTCTGGGCATAATCATTGAACACCCTGCATGGATACGGGTCCATGCAGCAGGCGTATTCGAAGAAGCTTCCTCCGCAGCAAGAGCG
>JBDRJJ010000193.1:0-5515 GCA_043815135.1 Microcaldota archaeon
CTAATAATATTCGGTCTAGCTCCGGGGGTGAGGGATGTCCTCACCCTGATGATGGGTGCATAAGATGCTCACTCTAATCGGCCTCGGAATCTGGAACGAATCGGACATTTCGGTCAGGGGGCTTGAGGAACTGAAGAAAGCTGAACTGGTTTTCGCCGAGAGATACACTCATTTCGGGGATGAAAAAACAATCGAGAACCTCGAGAAAATGATTGGGAAAAAAATAACGATACTTTCACGGGAAGAGGTTGAAGGCGAAAAAAAGATTTTGGCTGAGGCGGAGGGGAAAAGAGTCGCGCTTCTGGTGGGCGGAGACCCGATGATTTCCACGACCCACATCTCGCTCGTTCTCGCAGCAAAGAAACAAAAAATCGAATCAAACGTCATCCACTCTTCATCAATCTTTACTGCAGCAGTTGGGGAGACGGGTCTTCAGATATACAAGTTTGGCAAAACAGTCACGCTTCCCTTCTGGCAAGACAACTACAAGCCAACCAGCACTTACGACGTCATCCTTGAAAACAAGTCCCGAGGGCTTCACACGATGGTTTTCCTAGATATCGCCGAGAAAATGATGGGTGCCAAAGAAGCGCTTGAACTGCTCGGGAAAATGGAAGAAGAGAAGAAAGGGGAGGTTGCGAGAGCGAGCGATTTAGTGGTAGTCTTGAGCAGAATCGGGAGCGAGAACCAGCGGGTTTCTTTTGGCAAGATTGGCGAGTTGCTTAAGCGCGATTTGGGCGGGTCCCCGTTTATCCTGATTTTCCCAGGCACATTGCATTTCCTAGAAGAAGAGGCGCTTTCAAGATTCGCCTAATCACTTTTTCTTCGGGGTTGACTTCAGCCGCTCCTTCCTTGCCGTTCTTTTCTCAAGTGCTTTTGCAAGGGCCCCGAACAGTTCCTCGTCGGATTTCGAGAGGTTCGCCTCAATCCTTGCGATTGCATTCGGGGATATTTTCTCCCTAAGGAGGGTCTCGAGCTTTTCGATGTCCTTTTCCGATACAGGGTCCTTCCCGAGCTTCACGTTCTCGTAAGCTTTCTCCAGAATCTTTATTATCTCATCCATGCCATCAGGGGGGATTCCGGCGATGTCAAGCACAGTTGCAATTCCCTGTGCAAGAACCTCATCCCGGTCCTCGGCTTCGTTGATTATCCTTTCAAGCTTGCCAAGCTCTTTTGGGGAGAAATCGGCCCCCTTGAGGGAACTGATGACCTTTGAGCAGAACCTGCTTCTCGCCTTCTTGCCCCCCACTTTAGCCGCCTCTAGCTTCTGCATGAGAAAAACCAAACTTTAAAGCATTTGTCATTAAATTAATACTTTCGGTGTGTGAATGCCAGGGAGAAGGGAAAAACGAACAAGACGGGCTAAGCGGAGTGACAAGCCAAAACGCCAGTCAGAAGGAGCCACGTGGCTTTCTGAAACCGCAAAAAAGGCACAATCCTACAGGCCTTCCTGGTGGGCGATAACAATTGTTCTCGCAATCGGGGCCATACTATTCTTTTTCTACGTGTTTACCCAGCCCCCGCCAACCCCCGTCTCCTCGTCCTATTCGGAGCCGTTAATCCCAGTTACGGGCCTGAAGTTTTCCCCAGGCGAGACTTACGTCTATGAATGGTACGACCAGCAGATGGGTTCAGTACGAATATCCAATAGCGTCAAGGAGAGAGCTGGAGGCTGCATTCTAGTATACACGCAATCCGCTAATTTCTCGCTCCCATTCTGCATAGATGAAATAACAGGCGAATCAAAAGACCCCTCAAACCCCGCCGAACCACTCAACATGAGCCCGCAGCTGTTCCAGCCCTGGATGCTTGCATTAAAGGAAAACTGGACTTGGAGAACAGAAGTGAACATGACCATCGAATGGATGGGTTCGACAGAGAAGATAGACTCACGTTCAGTCTACCGCGTGGTTTCCCGCGAGCCAATAAAAGGCAGGGATGCTTACAAAGTGATAATCGAAACCTCCGTCAACCGGGCAAGCAACAGCATGATTTATCCGATTGAACGAGACGCCCAGGTGGTGTGGGTGGATGCAGAAAAGAGGATTTTGCTATACGCAAACTCGAGCACGAGCAAGATAGAGCTCACTGGGGCGCCTTTCAAGGTAGAGCCTTACTCTGTCACCAAATAATCAGCCGCTCTTCCCACGGGTTCTAAGTTCCTGAGCCCAATTTTCTTCGCGTATTTGACCACTTGCAAATGCTCTCCTCTACTCAGCCTTCTCCCTATTTTTCCATTTGCTTTATGCTCCGGCCTGTACTGGTCCATGATGTTCACACGCGTCTCAGGTCCGAGGTTCTTTGCAATCCAGTCGAGAATGGGCTTGGAGCAGCATTCGATATGGCCTGGGAGAACAAGATGGCGGATGAGGAGGTTGGATTGCTTATTGGCGAGGAGGTGGTTTCTCGAAACAACTGAAAAATAGTTCTTTACTCCTGAGAGTTCCTCTGCGCAAGAATCATTTCCATATTTGAAGTCGCTCAAGTACAAGTCCACGATTCCCCCGAGCAGGCTCATCGTCTCCTCGCTCATGTACATGTTGGAGTTCCAGACAATCGGAATCTTCGCTTCCAGGAGCAAAAGCGCGTTGATGATTGTCCCTAAATGGGGGCTCGGCTCTCCCCCAACGAAGTTCACGTTTGCAATCCCATTCCTCATCCCACTAACCCAGCTTGCCAGCATCTCGGGGCTCCACTTGTACCCGTCCTCCGAATTAGTGCTTATGTCCCAGTTCTGGCAGAACGAGCACCTGAGGTTGCATCCCGAGAAGAATATCGTTCCCGAGGGAACAAGCTCTGGCTCCTCCCCGAGATGGACGAATGCCGATGATACGTACGAGTCCTTGCTGATGTTGCAAAACCCGCGCTTCTTTTGCCTATTGACCTTGCACTTATGCTCGCAGAATGTGCATGATTCGATGATTTTCTCGGCAATGTAGGACTTGAGCCCTAAAAGGGAAAACTCGCCCTCCTCAGTTCCAGCAAGGCTCTCAGCGTGCTTAACCCAGGCATCCTCGAGGTTTCTCGGCTTTTTCGCCCTAGTCCTTTTGGAAATCAAATAGTGAGGCTCTTCCTTGCCCCCGAGCACAGCAAAGTAATGCGCGAGGGGCGAGCGAGTCAATCACATCGACCTCAATCTCTTAACCCTCTCTTCTATCGGCGGATGCGTGGCGAAAAGGCCTGAGATGAGCTTTCCCTTCAATGGGTTCGAGATATAAAGGGGCGCAGTGGCATCAGTCGCGCCCTGGAGCTTGTGGTTGTCCTTGGCTATTTTCTCCAATGCGCTTGCCAAGCCATCCGGATACCTCGTCAAGAGTGCCCCGCTCGCGTCAGCAAGATACTCCCTGTTCCGAGAGATTGCGAGCCTCACCATCTGGGCGAAAACAGGGGCGAGGACCGCTAGAACAAGGGAGAGAACAAAAACTATTGCAACCGCTCCCCCTCCCTTCCTGTTCCCTCCACCGCCTCCTCTGAAACCCCCCATGAAGCCCATCCTCAGCATCAAGTTGCTTAGAAGTGCAACAAACCCAACCATGACCACCGCAAACGTCGCAAGCCTAATGTCGTAATTCTTTATGTGGGCCATCTCATGGCCTATCACTCCTTCAAGCTCGTATCTCCCCATAATGTTGAGCAATCCAGTAGTCACTGCAATCGCCGAGTGCCTGGGGTCCCTCCCAGTTGCAAAGGCATTGGGCGCCGGGTCCTCTATAACATAAACCTTTGGCATCGGGATGCCTGCTGCAATCGAGAGCCCCTCCACAGTATTATACAAGTGCGGGAACTCGCTCTTCTCTGCAGGCCTTGCGCCGGAGATTGAAAGCACCATCCTGTCGCTATAGTAATAGCTGAAAACAGAGGAGAGGATTGCGACAACCATAATGGCGGGAAAAAGAATGAACCCGAGTCCTGATTCCCCGTAGAAGAAGCCGAGCACTTCTGCAAAAATAAAGCAGGTGAAAAGGACGAAAAGAATAAAGAAAAAAACTATGGCGACCGACTTCCTCTTGTTCCACTTTATCTCATCATAGAGGAGCGCCATAAGGACCGCCTTTTAGTTATAGTTCTCCTCAGAACTCAACCTTGACTGGTGCCCTCGCAGCTTCCTCAATCTCGAAGTAGTCCTTCATCTTGAAGCTGAACATCGATGCGATGATGTTCGAGGGGAATGACTGCACCTTGATGTTGTAGCTCATAACATTGTCATTGTAGAACTGCCTCGAGTAAGCGATTTTGCTCTCGGTTCCGCTCAGTTCCTCCTGGAGCATCTTGAAGTTCTCATTTGCCTTGAGTTCCGGGTAGTTCTCAGCAACTGCGAAAAGGGACTTCAGCGCTCCAGTGAGCATGTTGCTTGCAGCTGCCTTATCCTTCACGCTTCCACTCTCAATCGCGCTTCCCATGGCAGTGCGGGCTTTCGTGACATTCTCGAATGTCTCTTTCTCGTGCTTCGCGTATCCCTTGACAGTGTTCACAAGGTTCGGGATGAGGTCGAACCTCCTCCGAAGCTGGACGTCAATCTGCGCCCAGGCGTTGTTGATTTGGCTGGAAAGAGCAACGAATCCGTTGTAAGTAACTACGGCATAGACGACCAAAAGAGCAATTAGCCCAAGAATCGCAAGACCGGCAATCTCCAATACCCCAACCATCTGCTCACCTCCTATCTCTTGACTGCCAAGGGAATGACTCCCTTGTTGAACTCTGCGAATGCGATGTCCACTGGGTTGATCATACTATTCACTATCTCTATGAACGGCGGAGCCCCGAGCGATAGCTGGAGTGCCCGTGCCCCAATAATTCTAGCTTTTTCAAATCGGTTTAGCTGCATAAACACCCCTCACACTTCCCTATAATGTCATCAATAGACTTTTTAGGCTTTTCTCCCATCTCGATGCGCGGAAACTTCAGCCTTCTGATTAGTTCTTTATGAGCACCTCGAGGACCTTCAAGAGCTGCGGCCTCCTCATGAGCACCTTCTTCACAACGGGTACGAAATCACTCATGAGAAGCTTCTCTATGTCTTCATCCTTTACAGTACCGATAATCGCATTGAGGTCATCATCGTTCAGCTTCTCGAGAACTTTCCTCAACAAAAGTCTCTTTAAGAGTTTCTTTTCCCTTTTCTCCCTCCAGATTGTCTCGTATTCGTATAAGTTCTTGGAATCGACATTGCCCGCAAGAGCGCACTTGGCCGCGACTTTCCCGGCAATCATCCCGGCATCCATCGCAAGGCATATCCCGCCACCATGAATCGGGTCGACTTGGTGCGCCGCAGTGCCGGCCACCATGAATCCGTCTAAGACGAGCCCCCTCATCGGCGCCCCCACCGGAATCACCCCGGCCTTAATCGCAACTGGCTGGGCTTTCTTGAATCTTTCGAGCTTGAGGAACTTATGCAGGTACTCAATTGCATGGCCTTTCTCCTTGCCACCTATTCCCACTCCAACATTCGCGACGTCCTTTCCCTTCGGGAATACCCACAAGTAGCCTCTAGGGGATGAGCTAGTCCCGAAATATA
>JBDRJJ010000194.1:0-5680 GCA_043815135.1 Microcaldota archaeon
GGCCTCGAGGATGCTGTCGATGTCCTTTATCTCGTTTATTGATAGGGGCTCGAAGGGGACCTCCTTAATTTCATCCTGCGAGATGAATTTTGCTCCTTTGCAGTAGTCGTGAGATACAAGCGAAACCCCCTTGCCGGAGACAACCGACTTGCCCTGGGCAAGCGGGAGCGAGTATTCGGAAAGATATCTTTGGAAATCCTCGAGCCTTGGGTTCTCCTCGCTCTTGCCGAATAGGGAGTTGAATGTATGGGTAAAAGCCTCGCTTACATCCATCTGCGCACCCCCGGCCAGGATATGGCCGAATACCTTATGTTTTTTCTTATATTAAATATGTTTTAGAAGATTTTAAGAAAAAAGGAAAAATTTATATAGTAGAATTTTCTTATTTGAGAGTTATGGGTTACAGGCTCGACGCAAAGGACAGAATGATACTGTACGAGCTCGACTCGGACGCCAGGCAGAGCTACTCGAGCCTGGCAAAGCGGGTCGGACTGTCCAAGGATGCTGTCTCCTACCGCATGAAAACGCTGGAGGACGCGGGAGTCATAAGGAACTACATCGCGGTGCTCGACATAGGCCGGCTCGGCTACATGACGCCGGGCGCCTTTCTGAAGCTCCACGAAACGACTCCCGGGATAGAGGAGGAGATTTTCAGCTATCTCCAAAAACACCCCAAGGTCGCATGGTTCGTCAGTTGCGAGGGCAGCTGGGACATGAACACTATGCTCTGGGTGAGGAGCATTTACGAGTATGAGGACTTTTGGAAGGGATTCACCGGGAGGTTCAGGCAGTACATAGCCAGCAACTGGTTTAACATAATAACTAGACTCCACCATTTCCCGAGAGATTATCTTTTGAAGGGAACGAACAGGAAGCCGAAAAAGTCGAGGCCGCTTGTGATTGGGGAGGCGGGGGAGGCAGTGAAAGTCGACGCGCTTGACCTGCGGATACTCCGATTGCTCGCGCCAAACGCGAGGATGTCGCTTATGGGGATGGCGAGGAAGCTCGGGTCTTCGCCAAAAGTCATCGCCTACAGGATAAGGAAACTGGAGAGGGACAAGGTTATTCTCGGGTACAGGCTCGGGATGAATCTCGATAGAATTGGGATTGTTTATTACAAGCTCCACCTGTATCTGCGGAACATGACACACAAGAAAGAGAAGGAGATGTTCGAGTATGCGCGGATGCACCCGAACATCATATACATCGATGAAAAAATTGGCGGGGCGGACATGGAGTTCGAGCTCCAGGTGGAAAGCCAGACGCAGTTCAGGGAGATTCTCTCCGAAATCCGCCATCGCTTCTCGGACGTTGTGAACGACTATGATTTCCTAGTCTACTACAAGGAGCACAAGCTCGTTTACCTTCCGGAGGAGTAGCTATTTTTGTCCATGAGTTGATTTTGGGGCCGGGCTTAAAAACTCACTGGAAAGCCACCGTCTCGAGGTATTTAAACCACTTCTAGAACTATTTTACCGAGGCGATTGCGTGACAGTTGAGGACGAGATAATACATTGGTGGAAGGACGAAAAAGGCGAGAGCCACCGCAACTGCTTGAGACTCGAGAGCGAGAACCCCCAGCTTGCGAACGGGTTCCCGAGGGACGGAGTCATCACCGTAAGGCTTCTTAACACTGTCAGCCAGCAGGCGATAAAGCTTTCCCCGGACGAGGCTTTGAGGATGAGCACGCAACTGCTCCAGGTGGCAAAAGAGCTCCTCAACCAGAAAAGGGCGCTCTGGGCGCAGCACGAGGAGTAGAGGGCATACGCAGGAAGCCATTTACTTAGTCGCTTCCGTAAATCTTTTCTCGACTTCTTTCCAGTTCACGACATTCCAGAAGTTCTCGATAAACTTCGCCCTCAGGTTCTTGTAGTCTATATAATAGGCGTGCTCCCAGACATCAAGAACCACGAGCACCTTGAACCCTGGATAGACGTTCACGCTGTGCTTCTCAACCTGCATGAGCATCGGCCTCTTGGTCTTAGTGCAGTAGACGAGAGCCCCCCAGCCAGAGCCTTCCACTGTAAGAGCGGCCTGGGCGAACTCCTTTTTGAATCGTTCAAACGAACCGAATTCGCGCTCGATAGTTTTGGCAAGCTCTCCTGAAGGCGCACCGCCCCCTCCTTTCATTACTGGCGCCATGTTCGCCCAGAAGAGGGAGTGTAGCACATGCCCACTCACCTGGAACGAGAGCTCCTTTAGGAGGGCCTTCATGTCCAAATCTGAGTTGTCCTTTCTAGCCTTGTCGATTTTCTCGAGCGCCGCATTCGCCCCATTCACGTAAGCCTGGTGATGCTTTTCATGGTGAAGCTTCAGCTGCTCTTCGGAAATGTGCGGGGCAAGGTCCCCGTATCCATACGAAAGCTTGGGTAACTCATATTTGGCTGTTTCCATAAATCCACCCCAAAATATTTCACTTCTTAACATAACTTGCGAGATTTTTCAGAAAAGACTGCACGGTTTTGTGGTATGAGGCATCCTTTATCCCTCCATCCTCATCAAACAATTCCTGGGCTTTTGGGAAATATAGTGCTTGGAATATCGGAATCATCTGAAGCTGGATTGCTACGAGGCGAAGCTGCTCAACTGCCCTGACTCCACCCATCATTCCGCTCGAAACCCCGCAGAACCCGACCGGCTTTTTCGCGTATTGCTCCCAAAGCAGGTCGAGAGTCATTTTCAATTCCCCGGGATAGCCGTGGTTGTATTCAGGAGAAACGATGATTAGTGCATCGGCAGAAGCAATCTTGGACTCGAGGTTCTTCGCGAGCTCTGATTTTTCAGTGTTGTCAGTAGCTGTGAGCGGGTAATCGTGAATGTCAATTATCTCGCTTTTGTGCCCTGCTTTCTCTATTTCGGAAAGCATGAATTTGGCGACTTTCTCGGACTGCCTTCCGACTCTCGAAGTGCCAAGTATTACGGATATGTTCATGTTATCCCCTGAATGAATTGGTTGGAAAATAAGAAAAACACGACAGTTAACGCTGACAAACTGTCATCTCGCGCCGCCTCCACCGCCGCCTCCACCGCCACCAGAACCGAACCCCCCGCCGCTGCGTCCCGAGGACATCGAATGGAACGACGTGGACATCGAGCGGGTTGAACTGTGGAGGGCGCTTGCAAGGATGACGTTCGAGTACATTGGCGAACTGTTCAGCTGGCGCCCACCTGGGAACTTGGCTCTTACCGCTTCAGTCACTCTTCCAGAAACCCCAAATGCTGTCGAATATACTAGGTATTTCTCCCACAGGATTATGTCTGCCGGGGCCTTGTCGCGCATGAGCGTCGTGTCCGTAAGGAACTTGTAGAAATTCTGCCATTTTGCCTCGAGCACCCTGCCCTCGTTGTTCCATCTCCCGAATATCGTTGGCCTCGCCGAAACGATAATTATCGCCGCGAATGCCTCGGCAATGGAGAGAAAGAAAAGAAAAACAGCAGCCGTAGCGGAAAAAACCATCATGAGGAAAAACGAAGCAATGATGGCCAAAATTGATACCGTGTAGATGGCGTAATTACCTTTCATGTTCAGGTATCTTCTCCTGTCAAATGAATTATAAAGGGACTTCTCTAGGCGGGAAAATTCCAGGAGATAAGAAGTCTGCTTCGAAACCTCTGCAAATCTCTTGGAAGTAACGGTACCGTTATCCGCAAGCCGCCACAAAAACGAGAATACCTCCTTTTGGTGGGGCTCAAGCGAGGAAGCTTCCTCATCCTTTTTCAAAAGCCTCATCACGACTATTGTTTCCTTCCCGAGCCCAAGAAACCCCCCTTTAGCCGTGGCCTGCTCGAGCGCGATGAACTTGTTCTGCACGAGATTCAGTATCTCGGCTGCGATGTAATCCCCGTTGTTCCCCCTACCGATGAGCTTGGCCGCCGCTGTCGGAGAAAGGGTGCCCGGCGGCTCGTGCTCGTATATTGCTTGGTAACCGAGCTTAACGAGCGGCACCTCTCCTCCGAATAAGCCGTAGCAAACCAAAAGCGCCAGGGGAACCAACAGGAGCACCGTGAACCCGAGAATGAGGCCGATTTCTTCCATCTTTTTCTCGAACTCGATGCCACTTTTCTCGCCCTCGATGATTTCCTGGCTCGTCATGAAATTTTTTGCATTTGGGAGGCCGGAAAACCACTCCTTGGGCATCAGGAAGTTAACCTCCAGATACGTCTCCGCAGGATGGTTCGGGGACACTATCGTAATGGAATTGGACTGCGTCCTCACTTCATAAAGGATATCGTAAGGGTGAGTGAAGTATGTGATTTTGGATGCATCCCCCGGGAATTCCACGACGGCCGTCAGAGTTCCGACCTGCTTCTGCCACTGGTCGCCCCAGAGCTTGAAGAAGAACTGGGCCGAATCCCTCTGGGCGAGCACATTATCGCGGAGTTTGTATTCGAAAACCGCAGTTTCGCGCTGGCCTGCCGAAAAGGAGCTGGAAAGGACGAGCTCACGCCAGCCCTCGTTCATCTGGGTCCGGAAAGAACACTGCTTTTCTGTACAGTGGCCCGTTGGTTCGGCAATCTGCAAGTCGGGCGGCAGTCGGATGTAAAGCTCGGAGAACGTTCCGGAAGAAAATCGGTAGGTTATTTCTTGGTGGACGTCGATTGTCCCATCTGGGTTGAGCTTGTAGTTCAGGTTGGCGCTTGGAATTTGGTATTCTTTCGATGCAGCAAAAGAAGCGGATATCAGGAACATGAGCGAAAGGAGAAACGCTTTCCTGAGCATAACTAAACACTGCACTGGCAGGTTAAAAACAATTGCGCCGAATAGGAAAAAGAAAAGACTTTTAATAGTGCACACGCAAGAGCTTTTGGGGTGGGCCGACTTGAAAAAAACTCCGTTTTACGATATGCACGTTGCGCTCGGAGCAAGAATTGTCCCTTTCGCAGGATGGGAAATGCCCGTGCAGTACAAGGGCCTCATTGAGGAGCACCTTGCAACGAGAACTGCCTGCGGGCTCTTTGATGTTTCGCATATGGGCGAGGTTTTTGTGACCGGCCAGCACGCGTTTGACCAGGTCCAGAACCTGATTACAAACGATTTGAACAAGATTGCTCCTGGCAAGGCCATCTACAGCCCGATGTGCCTCGAGAACGGCGGGATTGTGGACGACCTGATTGCGTACCAGTTCTCGAAAGAGAAATTCCTGATTGTTGTGAACGCCTCGAACGTGGAGAAGGACTTCAACTGGATGAAGAAGAACTTGGATGGAGTTGAAGTCGTGAACAGGAGCGATGAATATGCGCAGCTCGCGGTCCAGGGCCCGAAGGCGCAGGCAATAATGAGCGGGATAACCGGTGCAGACCTCGCGAAGCTCGGATTCTTCTGCTTTGTGGAAACCAATGTCGCAGGAGTCGACGCAATTGTCTCGAGAACGGGATATACCGGCGAGGACGGGTTCGAGATATACTTCGGTCGGGAGAACGGCCCGGCAGTCTGGGATGCAATCATGGAGGCGGGAAAGCCCCACGGGCTTGCGCCGATTGGCCTGGGCGCAAGAGACACCCTCAGGCTCGAGGCGGGCTTGATGCTTTATGGAAATGACATTGATGAGAACACGACCCCTCTTGAGGCGCCCCTCAAATGGACTGTTTCGCTTGAGAAGGAGTTCATCGGGAAAAAGGCGATTCTTGAAAAGAAACCAACGAAAAAGCTCGTTGGGTTTGAGCTTCTTGAGCGCGGGGT
>JBDRJJ010000195.1:0-9066 GCA_043815135.1 Microcaldota archaeon
ACAAGACGGCCGTAATCAGCACCGGATAGTACAGCAATTTGCCCAGCAGGGTTTCGAAATTGAAACAGTAGCAGTCGTACCACGTTCCAGTCATCCCCTGCCCAGTGCTCGGACAGTTGGCAATACCCTTAACTCCCCCGTCTGCTATGGGCGAATCCCTCATATCGGTCGCAGCCCCATACATAAAGCACTTGCCCAATAGGTAGTCTTTGGAAGCACAGCCTGAATTGCATTCATCATCAATTTTTTGCGGGAGGTAAAAATAAACGCTTATGAGCAGAAGAACTACGAATAATGCGATCCAACCCAATACGGGTTTCAGTTGCATATCACTCCATTTTGTTAACACAAATATAAATCTATGTCCCTAGCCGGTTATCTCGTTTCGGAGGTTTTTTCGTTTTCTCGTGGTTCGTGCCTATCTCGTTTTTTTGAGTATCGATACCCAATTATCCACGACTTCACTTGTTCTCTCGACATCAATGAGTTTTTGCGGGTCAGTTATGAACACCGGCTGCTTCCCCACGTTCGCCATCGTGTACTGGACATACGCTTCCAGCGCATCCTGCTTTGCGCCCCCACTGAACCTATTTAAACATCACACGGAATTCTTAACCGATGAAAATCGACAATCCGCTTGTCTGGCTTGCCGCAGGGCTGCTAATAGTATCGCTCGTTTATTTCTTCGTTCCATTCGATTACGATCACATATTGCAGAACCCTGGCCAGCTCGGCTATGCGGGGGTATTCTTCGTCATGCTCATATCCAATGCGACAATTTTTCTCCCACTCCCGGGACTTGCAATCGTCGCTGCCTTCGGCCCGCTTCCCGGAGTCAACCCGCTTCTCGTAGGAGTGGCTGCAGGCCTCGGGGGAGGGGTAGGCGAAGTAACAGGCTACATCCTCGGGAGAGGGGGGGAAAAGGCACTGATGGCCCGGAACCCCGAAAGATACAACAAGGTTAGGGGCTGGCTGGAAAAGCACGGGATAATAACGATAATCATACTGGCCGCAATTCCCAATCCAGCGTTCGACCTAGTCGGGATAGTTGCAGGCGCCCTGAAATACGAATGGTGGAAATTCGGGATTGCTGCAATAATCGGAAATACGGTGAAATGCGTGGTTATCGCGACTTTCTCCTGGGCTGCAGCTTACTACATAGGCTCGAGCCTTATGGCGCTAGCCCTTCTTTTCGTATAATGCCTTTCTCATCGTCTCAAGCGGCTCGACTTTCTTTCCTGCGAATTCAGCTGCAGTAATTACTTTGCAACCCTCCTCTTTCCCAAATTTTACGACCTTGGATATCCTTTCCCTGTACTCAGAATCCCGGAGGAAATGGTGGTCCACGACCAGTTTTTTCACGTCGGTCCTGTCAATGATTAGCAGCATGTTGTGAAGCGACCTCTCCAAAGCCCTCTCCCCGAACTTGTATAACATGTACGATAGCGGCCCATCGAGAAAAACTACTGTCGGGTTTGCCCGCAGGATGAACGCAATCTGCTCATCGAGTGCAGGCCCCTCCACATCGCTCGTATGAAGGAACCTCTCTTTCCCGTCATCGACAAAAACCTCCACCACATACCCTAGCTTCGAGTCAATCCCATGAAAAACTGGGGGGGAGAACTTGAGGGCAGTGTTCCCAAAGGAGTGCTCCGTCCCATCAGCGAACTCAATACCCTTGGAAATTTTTTCGATTTTCGGGATGAACCCGCGAGACCTAGCGGCCTGGCTGTCGTTAATGTTCACATCCGGATTTTTCAAGAAGACTTGCTTTCCCCTGTAAATCCCCGGCTCATCCGGATTGTAATGGTCCAAGTGGTAGTGCGTAATGACAAGGGCGTCAGAAGCCCTGGCCCTTTTCTTGATTTCCCCCCATTGCTCGCTCATTCGTTTTTTCTCCTTTGGGTGGGGCATCAAGCCAAACCTGTTGGGGGCAAGCGACACTGCAGGGTCTATTACGAGCTTCAGGTCCTTCGTCTCCACATAGGTGGCCATGGAGCGTGCCCCCATCGAGTCAAAGGCTAGGGGCACAATCTTCATTCAATCACTCATTGCTTGGTCGCAATCTTCCCGAATTTCGCGTAGGGCTTGCTAGTGGAGCTGTCCAGGAACTCGAAAATCACCTGGGATATCCTCATGCCCCGGTGGATTACGAGCCTGGAAGGCGACATGTTCACGATTTCAAGCACCTGGTGGTTGTCCGAGCCGGGCTGCACGAGCGAACTCGTCACGTGAACCGCAAGCCCCATTCTCGCATATCTGCTTCTCCCTTCCAAGTGGCCCATCAGGTTTGCCGGAAGAGTCAGCTTTTCCTCAGTAAGGCCTAGGCACATCTCCCCGGGGGCAAGCTCCAGGGTTTCGGAAACAACCGGCTCAGTGGCCTCCTTGAAATCAGTCTCGAGCAAGTCGACTCTTCTCTTCAAATATTTCTTTTTGAATTTCCAGAATTTGTCCGAAAGCGTCAGGTCAATCGAGGCCGGCCCTAGCTGCTCGTCCGAAAAAGGAGACACCACGAGCTTCTTCGCTTGCATCAGTTTCCTTATGTCGTTGTCAGAAAGAACCATGCTCTCATATATCAAAGAGAACAATTAAAAACGCTCCCAGCGAATCAGACTTGGGATTCCGATGAGCGATGCCTACACATACGTATTTGCGTTAATAGGCTCCATAATAGTCATCGGTTTCCTCGCGGAGTGGGTGTTCAGGAAAACCAATGTCCCGGATATATACTGGCGCTGATAATCCTAGGGCTTTTAATCGGGCCGGTTTTCCACCTCTCCAGCCCCGAAAGAATGGCTGAACTCGCCCCGATATTCGCCCCAATAGCGCTCATGGTCCTTCTTTTCGACGGCGGCCTGAGGATGAGCATCCCCAAGGTCGTCTATGACACCCCGAAGGCAAGCCTTTTCGCCCTGATGAATGTCCTGCTCTCAATGCTCGTAAGCTCGATTTTCATGAATTTTGCCTTTGGCTGGGATTACGCCCTGGGGGCAATACTCGGGGCGATAGTCGGCGGGACAAGCTCTGCAATCGTAATCCCCATACTCAGCAAGTTCAACCACGGAGAAGAGTGCAAGGGCATACTGGCGCTCGAGTCGGTAATTACTGATGTGCTCTGCATCATAATCTCAATTACCATCATGGACCTTCTCCTCCAGTCAAGCGCCAACCCCATCAACACTATCATGGGAACGTTCTCCATAGGGATAATCCTGGGGGTGCTTTTCGGGGTTCTCTGGCTCAGCCTCATCAACAAGTTCAAGGGTCTGAGCTACATGCTGACCCTGGCCATAATATTCGTTCTTTACTCGCTTGCAGAGTGGTCCGGCGGAAGCGGGGCGATAGCTGCTTTGGTTTTCGGGCTCGCTCTCGGGAACAGGGAGGATTTCTGCAATTTCTTCCACATCGGGGCATCCTGCGACACGGACAAGGAAAACCTTAGGGTTATGCAATCCGAGGTATCATTTTTCGTGAAAACCTTCTTCTTCGTCTACCTGGGGATGGTTTTCTCAGTCAAGGGCTTTTTCCCAATCATTGCGGGCGCAGTCCTTTCAATGCTCCTCATCGCCTCAAGATACTTCTCAACAAGAGTCATAGCTGTTGATGGGCAACTGAAGAAGCAGGTGAACTTCATGGTTGCGATGGCCCCAAGGGGCTTGGCAGCCGCGGTGCTCGCGCAGGTTCCATTGACAAGGGGCCTTGTATCGGATTCCTCAATCACCGAAATAGTCTTCGTTGTGATAGTCACAACCGTTGTCCTCTCCTCAATCGGGATTGCGTATCTTGGCAATAAGGACAACAAGGACGAAGAAGACAGAAAGAAGGAAGAAAGCACAAATAAATTGAAGGGAATAATAAACGAAGCGAAGTCTCCCGGGGCTACTTCACAACATTGATTTTGCCGTATTTCCCAGCAGAAATCTGCTTATTCCCCCGGAACTCGGAAACCCAACCGTTCTCCGGGTGGACCTTGTCCCCTACTGACACTTTTTCTATGTCGTCTCCCCAAAGCGAGAGGGTTATCTCCCCGCTTTCATCCTTGACAGTGGCATTCGCGACTCTCGTTCTCTTGCCAAACTTCGTGATTACCTCGCGAGGCTCCTCCAAAGCAGTTACTTCAGCCTCGATAGACGCATTGCCTGTTCCAGCCTTAAGCTCAGAAATCTTCATCAATTCACCCCACTTTAATAAGCGCGTTTTTTATTTCTGAAATGTAATCTTTTTATAGCTTTCACAATCCTGATTTTTTTTCGTTGGATTGGAACTCGCTTCGCTCATTCCAATGCGGACAAATTTCCGCGGAAATTTGTCCACGGAAGCATTTTATACAATTTATCCAGAATTCTTTCATGGACAATGAAAGCCAGACTCATGTGCGGCTTAACTCACAATGGAAGGCAACATGCAAGCTGCTTCTTGGACAAGAAGTCGGCGAGCTTTCGGAATACAAGGAATGGTTACTTGAGGGAGTCGAGCCGATGCAGGCCCGCATCTCGAAGATTTCTGGAAAAGAGGTTTATGCAGTAGGAAAGTACGACAAAAGCGCGCCTTTCATGAGTTTTGATGAGCAAGACTTGGAGAAGAAGTTTCCCCCTCTTTCAATAAACGAAATCAAGGACATAGACAGCATCATTACCGCACTCTCAGACAGGGCGATTTATACGGGCAACATATACCTCGGCAAATCTTCGCATGTCGAGGAGAGCACGGGGATAGAGAACGGTCATTACATCCTTGGGACCCACACGATGCACAACTCGCAGGATGTAGCCTACTGTGGCCAAGGAAGAGAGAACAAAGTCGTGTTCGGGAGCACTATAATCGGTGAATCGGCGTTCATCATAAAAGGGCACAACAACTGGCGCTCAACTCGCTGCATGCAAACTTCGAGAGCTTACGAGTCATCGGACATCTTCTACTCCCATGACCTCAGGGGTTGCTCACAATGCATGTTCTGCTTCGGTCTGAAGGCAAAGAGATACCACTTGGGGAATCTCCCACTTGCCCCGGCAAAATACGCTGAAATAAAAAACAAGCTCATATCCGAGCTCGTAGGGGAACTGAAAGAAAAAAAGCGCCTTCGCGGGATAACAGAATTCGTTCCAAAGGAACAATCGCGCACTTTTCCGCTAGTTAAAGAGCCATCGGGGGGGGAGCAGGACATGACTGCAATAGCGGAGGTTTTTTCCAAAACCACCTCAATTGTCTTGGGTAAGCCCTTGTCCGGACTCGATGCTTTTGAGAATTACTTTTCCAAGAACATAAAGAGGATAGAAAAGAGCACCTCTGCTGTAAGCGGCCGTGAACTTTACGGCGAACAAATCAGGTTCAGCACGGACATCATAAACACGGGGAGAGCGGTAAAATACTTCGAACTAGAAGAAATAGCAAACCCAGTCTTCCCAAAGAGAAGCGTAAAGATAGAAAACCTAAGCCTCTCCAACATGCCGGATTTCATAGAACCAATCGCCTACCTGACTCCAGAGGAGAAACACCACAGCAAGAACATTATCGAGTGCTCAAGCGCCCACATGGCACTCGACTGCTTTCGCTGTTCCCGGGCATACCACTCAAAACACTCTTGCTTCTCTTTCTGGTCCCGCGATGCGGAATATACAGTTGGTTGCGACTCAGTGAGAAACTCCTCCTTCTGCATGAACTGCTATAATTCATTCAAGCTCACCCGTTGCTTCGAAACAGACACTTCGCAGGAGTCAACGGGCTGCTACTTCTGCCACAACTGCGAGAACGTGCATGACTCGCTCTTTTGCTTCAATACGAAGAACCTCCGAAACGCGATAGGCAATGTCGTTGTTGGAAAAGAAGTTTTTTCTAAGACAAAAGATGTGCTTCTCGCCCAGATACTTGATGAATTAGAAAAGAAGAAAGACTTCAAGTGGAACATCTACAACCTCGCGAAAGCCTGACTAAAGAGAAGCAAAGAGCATGGGTAAGAGGACAGTCGCGTCCCCGTCAATCGTCACATACTTCGCCTTCTCCTTCACTTTCCCCCAGGAGACCGCTTCGGTGAGGCGTGCGCCGCTCAAGCTCCCATCGTACTGGGTTGCAGTGGTAATATACACAGCATACTCAAGCCCGCCCTTGAACTGGTTCCACCAAATAGTGTGGTGCTTGGAAATACCGCCCCCAATCATGAGTGCCCCGGTTTTCTTGGAATCAAAAATCAAGTCCGAGAGCTCCTTTTCATCCTTCAGGATATCGAGCTTGAACCCCCTGTCCTGGGAAAACATCAATAGATTTGTTCCGAAAGCCCCGTCTGTTATTCCCGGGACATAAATAGGAACATCGTGCTTCGCGGCCTGGTGGAGAATCGAGCCAGGGTCCTTCACTCTTTTCCCGATTTCATGAATCAGCTCTCTTCCACCCCATTCCTTCTTCTCTTTTGTTAGTTCTAAAAGTATCTCATTCATTTTTTTCTCAAGAGGCGGGCCATAGCTATCGTTCGGAATCAGAATGTTCCCGAGCCTGTAAACATGCTCCCGGTGCAGTTTCGCGTCATCAAGCTCGAACCTTCCCCTGTAATAGCTCCCCCCCCACGCTCTTGCAAGGTCATGGTCGAGAGTGCCGCAGGTCGTTATTATTGCGTCGAAGTCCTTCACCCGCTCGGCAATCGCTCCCCTCAATCCTGTTGAAACAATGCAAGCTGGGAAAGAGAAAAAGTTCGTGCAGCCATCATCACTGAGCATCGCCTTCAGGATGTCCGCTCCAATCGAAAGGTGGGAAGCCGTGAACCCGCCGGACTCGCCCATCTGCTTCACTAACCCTGAAACAGTCATCCCATGGGAAATGCGCATGTCCCTTACTTTTTCCTTCTCAGTGAGCTTCAAGGCAATCGCCTAGGTTTCCGCCCGCTGGAATACTCTCATGGAGTTCATCTTGATGGTTACGGGGATTGGGACAGCAACTTCCGTCAGCTCAACCGTGACATCCTCTTTCGTCTCGTCGATCTTTATCACTCGCGCCCTCTCTCCCTTGAACGGGCCGCTTATCAATTCGACGATGTCGCCCTTTGCGATGGTTATCCCGACAGCCTTTGATGACACGAGGGCATCGATCTCCTTCGGGTCCATGGTCTTTGAAAGAACCCCCTTGATGTGCGGGATTCTCATCGCCGCCTGCCTGACAGCGACTTCGTCCTCCGCCTCGACCATCAAGTAGCCATGGAGCTCATCGATAGCAGCAATCGAGTAAATCCCGAGCTTGTCCTTCTTTATCTTGTTCTTCAATACGTCTGCGACCACTTTTTCCTGGCCAGCTGTTACACGATATATGAAAATCACTCAATCCCCTCCCTATGCGTAAGAGTTTATCAGCGTGAAAATGACCGTTATCAAAAAGCCGGTCATTCCGATAAGCACCATGCCTGCTCCGGTAATCTTCGCAATCATCCAGAACTCATCGCTTTTTGGCCGGTAAGATACCCTGAGAACCCTCATGGATCTCTGAATAAAGTTTTCCACAATCTCCATCAAAACACCCTTAGTCAATTATGTCAATATCCACAATCCCATCGTCGAGTTCCCCGCCGAGAGGATCCTCCCCGAGGGTCGTTTCGACATCATACTGCGGGAGCTTCGCCCCTGCAATCACAACGAGGACCCTCAATGAATTCTTCGGAAGGTCCTTCTCTATCCTTGCACCCCAAATGATATGGGAGTTCGGGGCGATTCTTGCGGACACTTACTTCACCATCAGCTCTGCCTCGCGAAGAGTCATGTCCTCCCCGCCCACTACGTTGATGAGCGCCCTGTTGGCCTCGGATATGTCAACATCGAGGAGGGGGCTGCTCATCGCGGTCTCGATTGCGACTAGCGCCCTCTGGTCGTGCTTTGCTTCCGAAGTGGCTTCTCCCATCCCGACAACTGCGCAGCCCGCTTCCTTGAGGACGGTCTTCAAGTCCGCAAAGTCGAGGTTCACGAGCCCAGCCTTGGTTATCAGCTCGGCGATTCCCTTCACGGCGTTCGAAAGCACCTCGTCGGAGACCTTGAACGCTGTGTTGAGCGGAAGGTCTGGTACGATTGTCAGCAACTTGTCGTTGGGGATAACTATTATCGTGTCAGCGCCTTTCTTAAGCTTGTTCAATCCGCCGATTGCGTTCTCCATTCTCTTTCTCCCTTCGGAAGTGAAGGGGAGAGTCACAACTGAAATCGTGAGTGCGCCGGCGTCCTTTGCCTTCTGCGCTATGAGGTGCGCGCTTCCGGTCCCGGTTCCTCCCCCGAGCCCGCAAGTCACAAATACCATCGAGCCGTCATGAAGCGTTTTGGTTATTTCCTCTTCCGACTCTTTTGCAGCAGCCTCGCCCACCTCGGGGTTCGAGCCTGCGCCGAGACCCTTGGTGACGTTCCTCCCAAGCAGGATTTTCTTGTCGGCCCGGGTTTTCACAAGATGCTGGACGTCGGTGTTCGCGGCTATGTATGTGGCGCCCTCGACGCGCATCTCCCTCATTCTCCCTAGAGTGTTGCAGCCGCTTCCCCCAGTCCCAACTACGTATACCTTTGGCTTTGTGGATTCGAGGAACTTGAACAGCTCCTCGTCCTCCTTGGAGAACTCCCCGCCATCCTGAAGAATATCCTTGAGCATTTCCTTCTCGGTCAACTCATCCCCTCGGGTTTTTTATTTTTCGAGAACGAGTGCTATTTTAGTCGCCTCTAATATTTATAAGTATATCCCCAATTATTATCGAGCAAAATGGCAAGCCAGTCGCTAAAGGTTGGGTTAATCATTTTTGTCGTCCTTGCCGCAATAGCGGTAATACTGTTCAGTTCCTACGCGCTTCTTTCCAGCATGGATTTTGGGAATCCGGATTCTTCCCAGGGTTCGGTTGCTTCTAACCCAGACTCCGGAATCGCAGCAGCCCCCGGCAGCACGACTGGCCCGGATGCGGATGCAGTCATAAAATCTTTCAACGACCACGTCGCAGCAGCACAAAAATGCGACATACAAGCGACAAACTCACTTTCCACAAAAAAGTCGCTTGAGATTCTCCGGCCAACATGCTCGAACCTAAAGGGCGAAGCCCAATGCTACATAAACAAGAGAGTGGAA
>JBDRJJ010000196.1:0-8207 GCA_043815135.1 Microcaldota archaeon
CCCTTCGGTGCTCATGTCAGTCTGGGTGAGCCAGGCCGGAGTTCCCTCGTAAGAGTCGGAGGACACTGTAGTCTTAATGTTGGTTACTGAGTTCTGGCCAGTTGCAGAAGCCGTCGTTACCCTGTACTCGTAGCTTTTTAGTGTGGAGTAGGAGTAGAGGCTGCTGAAGTCCTTAGATTTGGTCTCAGCTGGCTTTGGTTCAGGGGGCTTTGCCTCTGGCTCCCCAGTCTGTGGAGAGGGTTGTGAAGGAGTCCCCTTAATTTCAGGCGAAGGCTGTGCGGGTCCGTTTTGTGCCGCTTGCCCAGAATCGCCCGTCTGCTCTGACCCGCTGCAGCCGAACAATAGAACAGCGCTGACTAGAAGAATAAATAATAGCTGAACTGATTTTTCCATAATGCCACCCCAGTCTATTACGCGGGTGAAATTTATAAGGTTGGGGTTGGCGAGCATAGAAGAGATATATACTAAGTTCCCAAAAGATTAGTGCAGATGATGACGAAGGTGATCTCTGAGCCCTCGCAGGCTGTGAAGACAGACAGGCGGTCTGATGCAAACTGAGATTATCGGTCTCCTATTTTTTTCTTTGCAACGTCAATTGCCGTTCGCATCAAAGCCCTGGACGCTATGATGCTCGCTTTCTTGTTCTTTCCCCACCCGAATGTCCGCATGGCTGCTTCGATTGTAGAGTCAGATAGGAGTTCCTTCTCTATGGCGGATATGCCTGCCTGCTTGCCCTCGTTCTCAGCTAGGCGATAGAGATGAACTATTGCATCTGTCTCTCCCGTCTTATCAGGGAAGTTCTTCCACAAACGCTTAATCTCATCGTCAGTTGCCATCTTTTTCGACCCCCTGTGATGGACTTTCTGATTCAGATTGATATAAAGAACGGGGTGGGCAAAGAGAAATTGTTTAGAGTTTCGTGTATGCGCAAATTTCGAGCTTTTCCTTCTTCGTGAGGCATTTGTGGGCGAGGATGCCGTTCTTGAATGTCTCGCAGAAAGCCGCATCAGCAACAGAGCTGAAGCGCAAGAGCCTTTGCTGGCGGGCAAGAGCATCAGTATGTTTGTCCCATGCATCGAGGATTAACCGTTTTTGGTCTGCAACCATGGATATACTATGAACTTTGGATAGTATAAGGTAGTAGGTATCGCTCAAAAACCGAAAGCCGGCCATTGTGCGGAAATAACCAGTGTTCATTTGCTAGCCGAACATCCCGAAAAGTCCCCTGAAGAAATCCACGATGGAGTCGATGATGCCCTTCTGCGCCCCAGGAGGTTCTGGCTGTGGGTTGATTGAGACGTCCGAACCGGGCTGTTGGACAGGAGCGCCACCTGATTGCTCCTCTTTGCCTTGATTCTGTTGTTGACTCACAGTATCGTCTGGCCAAGAAGTTCCTTCTTGTGAACCCGTGGTTTCAGTTGAGGAGATAGCGGCCAGTTGGTCCCCAAGCGACTTGTTACCGGTGACGTTGGTTATTGATTTGATTATTTCTAGGGGGATGCGCGGAACAGCAGTAAATTTTTTGGTTTTAAGCTGAAGCTCTGGGGTTTCTTTTGTGAGTCTGAACGCGCTCCTAGCTCCAAGGTCGATTTTCTCCAAGCCTCCGGAAAACGAGAAAGAACCGTTGCCAGTGCTGAAATTGTAGTAATCCCATGCTGCAGGGTTTCCCTCGGTGTCCGTTATCCTGTCCGTGAGGGCAACGAACACCCGGCTGTTTGCCGTGTAGTTCTCCGAAGGAACGAAATAGATTGTTTTTCCAAGTGCCTCCCTTTCTCCGCTAATTGGGTAATAATGGCTGTTGAGGACGATGAATGTGCTCTCGTTCACTGTTTCCGGGTTTATTTCCTTTGAGTAGGTGACTGATATCTTGGCGTTGAGCAGTGGGCTTTCGCTGCCAGCTGCAGGAACGCGCTCCATCACGTAGGGAGTCAGGATTAGAGAGTGCACGTCAATCTGATTGTTTACTAGGATATTACCAAACAGCTCGAAATCAGGAGCTGGGTCCCAGATGATTGGATTCTTTGCAATCGCTATGTCGGAGAACCTGTTCACGTTGCCAGTGTTGATGGTTGCGACCTTCTGAAGCGTTTGGGCATCGTAAACAACTACGGTATCGCCGTTCGATTCGGAATACTGACCGACTTTGATGTTGGTTATGTACGCGTATTTCCCCCCTGGAGTGAGTTCCATGTGCCCAGGTATTGTGTTTGCTGGAAGCGACAGTGTAATGTCTTGTGATGAATAATAGAACTGAGTTGGGTCGTCAGTTATGAAATTCTCGGTTCCCCCTGGGCCGACTGTCGAGATTCCCAAAAGACCCGTAATCTTCGACAATTTCGGGACCCCGTTTTTGGATCCAACTACGTATAGTGCGGAGTTTTCTGTTGAATAGACGATGTCCGTGGGTACGTAGTCCTCTTTCCAAATCTGCAGGTTGTTATCACTAGTGCGCATATAACCGATTTTATAGGCCTCCCAGGCGATGTAATAGATTGTCTGGGCATTTTTTGTCGCTGTGATTGCCCGGAGCGCCGTCATCTTCGGGTATATCGTGGTTATGTAGGCCATGTTCTCGTTCCAGTGAAGGTCATAAATTGAAGCCCTAGGGCCGTACATCCCCATGAACGCCCTTGAGCCGTCATCGTTGAACGCAAACGAGAAAGGTAGGTATTCGTTGTATTCCCCGAACTGTTTCACCCATTTCAGGTTGTTCTTGAAATCGAAAACAGTATAGCCGGGGAGCTGGTTCCCTTTTCTTTGCCAGATTACGTATACCTTGCCATCAGGACCGACGGCAACCTGTTTCGTGAAAATGTTGTACCCCATGTCGACATAACCGATTTCCTCGTTGGTTGTAGTGTTGACGAGTGTGAGGAAGGACTGGTCAACGTATCCCACCCCTTCGAGATATTGCTTACCGCCTGCAACGGCATAGAGTATGTCATCGTTTGGGGAGATCGCAACCTGTTCGGCCCCGTATTTCAGGCTTAACTGCACGACTTCCTTGTGCGTAGTTGTGTCTATAATTAGGACTCCCCCGTTTGCAACGTAGGCGAGCGGCCCCTTGTGGAGGACGAAATCCGCAATTCCTGTAGAGCCTATATGCTCCATTCCCTGCACAAAGTCGAAGTCAATGCCGGAATCGTTCTCCTGCGTAATCGTATAATTGAGGTTCGTCTGATTCGTTGTTAGGTTAAGCCGTATGATGGGCATCTGTGCACAGGAAACGGCAATTAAGAGGAAGAAAGCGAATAGGTATTTGAGTTTCATAGCATCACGGATGTATCTGGCAGGCTAGAATTATAAAACAAATGCCAAACCCGCTGTCCGTTTAGTTGCTCGTTCCGCTTAATGGTGGCAGTTAGGAAAGAATCTTGGGGTACGAAAATTAGTGGCTGAGTTTATGGGCCTTTGCATTAAGCATAACAGACCTTGCCTGCTTCACGTCCTCGGACACCTTTCCATCCGAAAGAACCGCGCTAATCATCGCAGCACTATCCGCGCCCGCAAGGATGACTGACTCGAGGTTGTCGAAATTGATACCGCCTATAGCGACAATCGGGATCGAGATGTTTTTCCTGAGAAGGCGGAGAAGCTCGGGGCCTGCTGGGTCCCCTGCGTCTTTTTTTGTGCGGGTGGAAAAAATTGGGCTCGCTCCAACGTAGTCCGCTCCTCCCTTCTCCGCTTCGAGCGCCTCTTCCAAGTTGTGGACAGTCACTCCGATTATCTTTTTTGGTAGAAGTCTCCTAGCCTCCGAAAGCCCGGCATCGCCTTGCCCGATGTGAACCCCATCAGCATCCGATGCGACGCACACTTCGATTGAATCGTTCACGATAAAATCCGCTTTCCCCATGCACAGCGCCCGCAGGAGCTTGGCTTCCTTCATCATTTCTTCCCGGGGTTTTTCCTTTTCCCGGTATTGAACAACTTTGCACCCTGCCTCGATTGCGAATCGGGCGTCATTGAAAATATCCGAAGGGGTGAGTTTCGAATCCGTAATAAAGTAGTAGTCCCATTCGCGCATTTCATTACCTGCTAGGATTCGATGACCCTTGCCATCCTTGCTATTGCCTTCTCGTCTAGACTATATGCTGCATCGAAAAACCTCTCCTTGAACGAGCCCGTGCCCTCGCTTTTCTCTGCTGCTATTTCGCCGGCGACTCCGAAGCAAGCGAGTGCTGCCGAAGAGGCTTTCGCATAGTCTTTCTCAATTGAAGCAAAGCATCCGATGACTGAAGTTGCCATGCAGCCAGTGCCAACGAGTTTCCCCATCAGCTCGTGGCCATTTTGTATTGCATGGGTTCTCTTACCATCACTCACAAAATCCTCTTTTCCGGTGATGACGACTGTCGAACCCAGTTTATTCGCAAGCTCCTTTGCAATCGCTTTCGGTTCTTTTGAGACTGAAATGGATTCGACCCCGCGGACTTCAGCCCCGACTCCTGCAATCGTCCCAATCTCCCCAGGGTTTCCCTTGAGTATATCGACACGAATCGAGCTTAGCAGCTCCTTCATCTTGCTGGTCCTAAACGATGTTGCGCCTGCGCCAACCGCATCAAGGACAACAGGAATCCCTTTTTTGTTTGCCGATTTTCCTGCAAGAAGCATCGAATCGATTATGCTGCTGTCGAGTGTCCCGATGTTCAAAACAAGAGCAGACGCTATCCCGGCCATCTCTGAAACTTCCTCGCTCGCGTGCGCCATCACTGGAAGCGCTCCAAAAGTCCTCGTTATGTTCGCGCAGTCGTAAATCGTCACCCAGTTGGTGATGTGGTGTATGAGCGGTCTTTTCTCGCGTACTTTCTCGAGATTGCCATAAATCCAGTCCATCGAACCAAGCCTCCAATCGTCTTTTCCTTATTTCGTTATAATACTTTTGCAGATTCTCCAACTACTCAATCTTTTTATTCCTTGGTCTTGATTGTTTAATCAGGTGTTCACTATGGCTATTGACTGGTACATGGAGTTCATTGATAAGGGCTACAAGCCGAAGAAAGACGACCTCGTCTGCCTTTTCTATTTCGAGCCTGAGAAGGGGATTAGCAAGGAGGAGGCAGTTGGGCGAATCGCTTCCGAAAGCTCGACTGGAACCTGGACGACTTTATTCAAGCTCCCCCCGAGGATGAAAAAGCTCGAGGCAGTCGGGTTTGAGATAAGCGGGAATTATGCGAAGATTGCCTACCCGCTAGCGCTCTGGGAAGAGGGGAACGCAGTCCAGCTCCTGAGCGGGATTGCCGGAAACATTTTCGGCATGAAGGCGCTCAAGAACCTGCGGCTTATTGACGTAGCACTTCCGCGCTCGTACATAAAGCACTTCAAGGGACCCCATTACGGGAATGATGGGATAAGGGACCTCATGAAGGTGTACGACAGGCCCCTTACTGGTGCAGTCCCCAAGCCGAAAATCGGCTTCAGCGCAAAGGAGCACGCGGAGATAGGCTTTGAGACTTGGATGGGCGGGTTTGACTTCGTGAAGGACGACGAGAATTTGACTTCGACTTCGTTCAACGGGTTCGAGGAAAGAGTGAGGCTGATGACGAAGATGAGGGATAAGGCGGAGAAGCTGACTGGCGAGATGAAATCGGCTTTCCTCAACATAACTGCAGATACCGAAACCATGAAGAAAAGGGCGAAGATGCTCGCAGATTACGGATGGAACTATGCGATGATTGATGTTGTTGTTGTTGGGACTGCAGGAGTCATGACGATGAGGGACTATTGCTCGGACCTGGGACTTGCAATCCACGCCCACAGGGCGATGCACGCGGCATTTGACAGGAATCCGAAGCACGGGATGACGATGCAGTTTTTGGCAAAAATGATGAGGCTCATCGGGGTGAGCCAGATACATACAGGAACTGCTGTCGGGAAATTAGTTGGGAGCAAGAAAGAGGTAAGCCTGCTTGCAGACGTGATGAGGGAAAAGAAAACGCATGCATTTGGGAACATTCTCTTGGAGCAGGACTGGGGCCACATAAAAAGCGCATTCCCCGTTTCTTCGGGCGGGCTCCACCCGGGCCTTGTCCCGGATGTGCTTGATATCTACGGAACCGAGCTTGTGCTCCTTGTAAGCGGCGGAATCCACGGCCACCCCAAGGGGACGAGAGCCGGGGCAATTGCCTCGATGCAGGCAATAGATGCCTGGAAGGAGGGGATAACGCTTGAAGATAAGGCAAAAAGTTCCAGAGAACTAGCACAGGCTCTTACGAAGTGGGGGCATTACAAGCCCAAGTGAAGGGAGTTGAACAGATGGACCTCGAGAACGCTTTCGCTTCCACCTGCAAAATCATTTTCGGGAGGGAGATTGGAAAGCTCGCGGATTTCGAAACCTACCTAGGGGAGATGATGACTGGTTTTTCGAGGAAAAAATCATTCGCCTCTGGGAAGGATGTCAGGATATCGCTCCCGTTTTACCCGGAGGATGCACGCTTTATTTCCCAGGACGAGGTGGACGGGCTTAAGTTCGAACCCCTTAACATAAACGAGATTAAGGATATCGATTCGCTCTTCTCTGCTGTGCAGGAGAGAATCGTTTACTGCGGAAACAAGGTGTTCGGCAAGAACTCCGAAGTCTACGATGTCGACAACTGCATCGACTGCACCCATGTCTCGCACGCAAGCAACGCAAGAGAGGTGAAGTACGGGGCTTACTTAACGTACCTACGCGAGTCCGAGTACGTGTTTGGGGTATGGGGGTTCCCAGAATCGAGGATGTCGATAAGGGTGTGCGAAGGTGTCGGCTCCACTAGGTGTTTTGAATCCTATTATTCGACGGACATCAGCGACATGTACTACTCGTGGAACTGCATCGGCTGCCGGGACGGGATATTCGCCTTCAACCAGAGGGGCAAGAGGAACGTGATTGGGAACCTAGAGCTCCCGCGCGAGGACTACCTGGAACTCAAGAAGAAGCTCGTCTCAGAGATTGCGGATGAGTTGGCTAGAAAAAAGAAAATTTTCTCAATATCCGAGGTTGCTTTCCATGGGAGGGAGAAAATAGGGGCTGAAAAGACCCTTTACGACAGCCCCGTGCCAGAAAAAATTGAGTCTGCCTTCTCTTCCACAACCAAAATCTTGCTTGGAAAGGAGAGAAAAGGCATACGGGGATACTCGCCCTGGCTCCTCAAGAGGGCGATGAGAATCTGGAAGGTCAGGGGGGCGAGCGGGAGCCCGACATTCAGGTATATTGACGTCCCAGTGGCTCGGGACCTTCCCGCAGATAGGTTGCTCCCACTTGATGAGGCAATTGAGAGCGGGAAGAAGGGGATTGAGATAAAACAGGGGGAAACGCCAAGCTTGAATGAGCTGCTCGAGCGGGTCTCGAAAATTGCGTTTTTCACTCTTGAATTCAAGGACGGGCAGAACGAGAACTGTGTTGACACCACTGCGCTGTTTGGAGGCTCGAACATATATAAGACTTGGGACACTACCGGCGGCTCGAAGAACTGCGCCTATACGACCGGAGTCATACGGTCCGAGTTCATCTTCGGGGGCTATCTGAGGATACTTGACTCAAAGTTCTGCATCAACTGCTTCGACCCAACAAAGGTGAGCAACTCATTCGAAGTAGATTCCTCATACACCACGCGCAATTCCTACTTATGCCATAACATCGAAAACGCAGACAACTGCATCCTCTGCTTCAACGCAAAGGGTTTGAGAAACGCTGTTGGAAACACCGTGGTCGGAAAGGAGGAATTTGAACGGATACGAAAAATGCTTCTTGAGAGAATAAATGGGGATTTGAATGAAAAGCAGGGAACAGAGATTAGCGTGTTCTCGGTTAGCAGATGATGCTATTTGCCGGCCTTGTTCTTGCTCCTGAGGTAGTTGTTCACTACAAGGGCCACAATTATCACTGATATTACGTGTCCGGCGAAAGCAACTATCATGGACACAACTCTTGTAAGCCCCATCGGGCAGATGTCACCATAACCGACGGTGAAGAAAGTGATTGCCGAGAAGTAGAAGAAGTCTCTCGAAATGTTCTTATCGGTTAATATCATCGATTGGTCGAAGTTCTCGGTGCATATCCCGTATTTTATGTAGCCTAAGCCGCTCACCTCAACTAGGTTGTAAATAGTAGAAGATATCAAGAGCACAGTGAAGACAAAGAACGTATAAGCGGCGATGAGCGCCCAGAGGTTCTTGGGGTTCATCAGGTAGTCCATCGCTCTCCTTGCAAAGTGCGCGACAATGAGAAGGAG